>JBEKRJ010000179.1:0-7905 GCA_049518835.1 Solirubrobacteraceae bacterium | reverse complement strand
TCACGCACAACACGATAAGTAGTCGATCGGACGTCCCGTCCACGACTGCGACCGCGTGCACGGGCGGTCCGATTCGGCGCGGACCAGCGCTGTGACACCTGCGCGTCACCTGGCCGGATCAGCAGCACACGAGCGGTCCCGCGCGCAGTCGGTGGCCTAGCGGCGCGCGATCTCGCGATGCTGGCCGGAGCGACTCTCGCGAAACCCCGAGCCGGATCGTGGCGGTGATCGGCGAGCCGGCGTGACCTTCGGGTTATGCCTGCGGCTCGGACGCCGACAGCATCTCCAGAAACTCGACGGGACGTAGGACCTTCAGACCGTCGAGCTCCGCTTCCAGCAGGTCACCGTCTCCTGAGACCAAGACGTCGACGTCTGTCCGGCGGCCGAGAGCCACCAGATACTCGTCCTTGGGATCGCGGATCCCGACGGGTGGCATGTCGGGGTCCTCGCGGTGATCGCCGCCTGCGGACAGGCTGGCGATCCAGAGAGCGGCCCGCTCGTCGGCGGCCCAGCGCTCGAACTTGGGGCGGCCGAGCACGGTGGCGAGCTCGTCGAGCAACGCTGGGGAGACGACAAGCGTGAACCGCCCTTCTCGCCAGGCGTAGATCAGTTTGCGCGGAGGCCCGTCCGCGCCACCGATAAAGGCCGAGATCAGGACGTTGACGTCGAGTACGGCGCGGATCACGCCGTTTCGCGACGGGCGGCCTGCAGCTCCTTGCGCGCGAGCCGCGCAGCTTCCTCGTCGCTGAGCGGCCCCTGCGCCAGCGCCTCCTCGAACGCACGGTCACCGAGATACATCGTCAGCGCGTGCTCGATCACTTCAACGTCGCTCTTGGTCGCCTGGCCAGAGTCACGGTCCCGCGCGCGTCGGATCAAATCCTCATCCAGCGGAAGGTTGATCTTGCGTGCTGTCGCCATCGTCGTCATAGCGTACCCGCCGACCAGCCAGAGATCGAGCGGGCCCGCGGTTATCGCCTCTTCATCGGTGCTTGCGCCTCCGGGATGGCGCGCGAACGCGTCGCGGGCCCCAAGGGCGGCCACACCCAGCCGCCTGTTGCCCTGCACGATCGGCCTCACAGGGCGCAAGTACGCCTCACGAACACAACTACAGGGTTCAACTGCGTCTCACATACACAACTTCGCTGAGCGGCGACAGATCTGACGTGAACGTCGCACGATTCTTCGTGTACGCGCTGCTGGGCTGTGACTATGACAACTCGCCGTACACGCAGGCGGGTGAGCGGGTCGCGCAGCTCGCGGCAAGCGGCATCCGGCTGGTGATCGCGACCGGGCGGTCGCGGAGCGGGTGTGCGCGGTGATCGAGCCGAGATCGAGGTTGGCGCCGTGCGCCTGGTCGGCGAGCTCGCGTAGCTGGCTGTCGCGTTCACGCCTGGCGTCGCGCATCGGGTCCGCCGGCCGCCTGGCGCCGCGGTTGGCGGCCTGCTTGCGCTCCTCGGCTCGCGTGGCTGCCTTGGCGCGTAGGTCCTCGACGGTGCGTTTGATCGCTTGCTTGGCAAGCTCGCGGTACAGCGCCCGGTCGACGATCACCGGCGCGGCGGTCTCGAACTCGATCACGACGCCGGCGGCGCGCGCCTGGTCGATCTCCTGCTCGATGAAGCGGATCGCCGGCGTGCCGTGGGCGTAACGGTCAAGCTGCTTGTGCAGGTTGCTCGCCTCGTCGAGTAGCCGCTCGGTCTTCTTGCCTAACCGCAGCGGTCCGATCTCGTGCGATCCGACCTGGGTTAGGTGCGCGGCGAACACCTTGCCGTGACCGTGGCGAAGCGCCGAGTCCAGCACCCTCCCGGCTCGCGTGCGAGCCGCTCGGCCGCCCACGCGTTCCCGTCGGCGATGAACTGCACGACCGCGTCCAGCAGGCCCGGTGAGACCTTTCCGATCGCGCGCAGCTGCTCGACCGCGCCGAGCGCGACCACACCACTGCCGACCAGCTGCTGGGCCTGCTCGGGCAGTTCGAGCAGCTTCATCCTCGCGGTGACTCTGGCTCTTGACCAGCCGAGCGCCTGCGCAGCACCGTCCTCAGTGAGCCCCCGCTGGAGCATCGCCCGGACCGCGATCGCCTCTTCTTGGGGTGTGAGCTGCTTACGAGCCACGTTCTCAACCGCTCGATCGGCGGCCTCGCAGCCCGCGGCGCGCAGCACCGCCGGAATCTCGGCCAGCCCGAGCTCGACGGCGGCCGCGTAACGGTGAAACCCGGCCACCAGGTCAAACTCAGCCCCGCCGTCGGCGGCGCCGCTGTCGGCAGGGCAGACGACCAGCGGGACGAGCATTCCTTGCAACGCGATCGACGCTTTGAGCGCCTGCACATGCTCTGTGTCGAGCGCCCGCACGTTTTCAGACACGTGAATCTGATCAGGGCGCAACGTCCTTATCGAGCTCAAACTCAATCCTCCTTCTCGACTTTGACTGCATTGACCCGCGCCCGGCCGCAGCCACGAGCGGTTCACGAAACCGAGCACCGGCACGGCTACCGAGCCGCGGGTCAGGTCAGCTCCGCACACCTCCACACCGGACGTCCGCAGGCGCGGTCAGGACTACCGCGTTGCGACAGGCTGGCCGCCGCGACCCGCGCGCCGCTTTGGCGCGAGCTGGCTGTAACGCACCCCGTTCGGGGGCGTGGTGCGGTCAGGACCGCGCGGCCTGCCATCCCATACGGTTTGAGTGATTTGAGTCTTGCCGCGTCTGCGTGTCGGTCTTCTACCGCGCGGCTCGGTGACTGACGGTAGCCGCTGTCAGCGTAGCTGTCTGGTGACGGTCACGGTGCGGGGGCGGGTGACGGGCTGCTCGCAGGACCCGATCGCGTCCTTGACCGTGCCGCCGAGCTTCGCGAGCTGCGCGAGTGGGCGTTTGGCGACCTTCCAGCCCGACGGGACAATCGCCTCGCCGATCGCCTGCTCGCCGATCAACCCCGCGTCGGCGAGTGACCGCAGGGCAGCTCCTCGACGTTGTAGTCGCTGCGGTCGGGGCTGTCGCCGGTCAGCTTCCAGTCGCCGTCGCGGATCGTCCACGCGCCCTGCTTGCCGCCCGCCGCGGCGCCGTCCATCCGCCGCAGCACCTCGTCTTGCAGCTCGCGCTTGAACGCGCACAGCCGCGACTGCTCAAACAGCCGCGCGTCGTCGATCGCCTCTCCAAGCTGCGCGGCGGTCATCTCGGCGAGCACGAGCGCCTCGCCGCTGTAAGGCACGACGACCATCGCCGCCAGCCCTTCGCCGTCCAGAACCGTCTCGGCGCCCGCCTGCCCGACTGTCATCACGCGGCCCGGTCGCGGTTTGCGAGGTTGCGCTGCGCAGCCTAGACCGGAATCCGCAGCACGCGCGCGTTGGCGTTCGCGTCGCGGACCTTCTTGATCGCCTCGGGCGCGGGAACCAGTTTGCCCCAGAGCTCGAGCGTGTGGTCCTGCAGCCGCTGGATCTCGGCGCTGCCAGCGTCGACGCGCTCGGCTGTCGCGGCTGTCCCCGGCATGCGATCAGCTCGTGGCTGATCGCCGTCGTTTGGCCGCGCGGCGCGCTGATCGGCGGTCGCGCGGCTGATCGCGTCCGCGTCGTCGGCGCCCGGCTCGTGGCCGGGACGCTGCCCGGCGCTCACCGGTGCGCTGTCAGCATGATCGTCCACGGTCGTGCGATCGACGAGCATCTCCTCAGGCGCGGGTTCGTGTGGCGCCGCGTCGACGGTCGCGGGCGTGCTCGGCTCGGTCGCCGCGACCGCGGCGCTGGGGTCAGGGAGCGCATCGGCGGCGTGGACGAGGGCGGTGGCTGCTGCGTAGGGCATGTAGCCGCCGAGTGTGGCCTGGATGCGCTGCCACAGCGCGCGGGCGTGGTCGACGTCGCCGCCGCACAGCCTGATCGCCGCGCTCGTCGCTTGGGACTTCGCTTCGGCCGCGACGGGCGGCCCGTACGCCGGGCCGGGGTCGCCTGTCGTTTCGGTCGGGTCGCTGCCGATGTCCTGGGTGAAGATCGCCGACGCGGCCGTGACCGACAGCACCGCGTCGACGTACGCGCGCTTCTTGGCCATCTTGCCGATCGTGTTCCACACGTCGGGCAGGTCGGGGTTGTCGATCTCGCCGGCGGTCTGCGAGTCGATCCGCTCATCGCGCTGCGGGAAGGTAGCGCCGCACCCGCCGGTCTTGCGCCAGCAGTAGTACCCCTCGCCGTCCTGCCGGCTCTTGCGGATGTTCGCCGCGCCGCACGCGGGGCACAGCAGCGCTTCGTGGCGCTTGGCGTACTTGCGCTCGTGGGTCGTGCAGATCCCCTCGCCATACCCAAGCCGCGCCCCGGATGGGGCGTGGTATACGGTCGCGCGCGAAATCACCGTCAAATGCTCGCCCGCCCACAACAGCTCGTTTTTCGGCTGCACGTCCAGGCGGAACATCACCGCCAGCTTCTCGGCGCCGGGCTTCCATAACCCCGGCTTCTCGCTGCCGGGCACGCGCCCGTAGTCGACGCCCTCGCGCATCGCGCTGCGCATCGCCTCCTCGATCACATCCAACCGCGCGACTAGCTCCCCGGCCGTCGCATGCGCCGCAGCCGCAAACGCGCTCGCCGGCTCACCAGCGGCAAGCTGTGTAGACAGCGCCGCCGCCCGCCCTGCCAACGTGACCTCCTCGCTGATCTGCTCACCGGCTGGGACGGTGCATTGCATCACGATCCTCCCTTCGCCTGTCGCGATGATTGGCTGGCGCGCCTTGCCAGCGCGCGATACAACGGCCGGCTTCAACCCGCTCCAACGGGGTCATCGCCGCAACATGGCGCAGGTACTCGTCCCACACCCACTGACACGACGGGTGCGGGTAGCGACGCAGCAGATAGCCGCCCAGCTCGCCGCGGTAAAGCCGCGTCGCGTCAGCTCTGAGCCGCGTCAGCAGCACTTCAGCGTCCGCGCGGGTTATCGTGCTGACTCGTCGCTGCGTGCCGTGCTCGTCGGTGTAATGCTCGGCCTGGGCGAGCTCGGCGCGGACCCTGCGGGTCGCGAGCGCGATTCGCTGATCGCGCGCGACCGCCGCGCGCAACCGCTCGAGCGCGCGTTCATGCGCTGGCAACCCGGGCGCGTTGTCACGCGCACAGGCGCCGTCAACAGTCAAGGCCATTCGGTCGGCCTCCTTTCGCTTCTCGACATGTCAGGTCAGGGCGCGCTGGCCCCGACGATCAGTCCATCCGCCGCTGGCGGGCGCCTGCACTCGCAATGGACGCCTGCGAGTGCGCTCAGGCGCTCACGCCGCCTGCGCCGCCGGCGACGTCTGGATCAGCCCCGCCTCGGCCAGGAACCTCGACGGTCCGCTGGTCGCGCGTCCTGCGCGCCGCGCGCAGTGGGTGATCAGCAGCCGGTCCTTCGCGCGAGTGCACGCGACGTAGAACAGCCGCCGCTCCTCCTCCAACACGCCCGGGTCGGGCGCTTCGAGCGCCCGCCAGATCGGCAGCAGCCGCTCCTCGCACCCCAGCAGGATCACGAGCGACGCCTCGGTGCCTTTCGCGCGATGGATCGTGCTGAGCGTGATCCGGCGATCCTCCTCGCCCTCCTCGAGCTGCCGCGCGTGCAGCCCGGCGGCCTGCTCGAGGAACCCCGTCAGTGTCGGATGGTGCTCCTGCTGCTCGTAGCCCTGCACGTGCCGGCACAGCGACCGCAGATCCTCGAGCGCACGCTCCGCGTCCCGGCGTTTGGCCGCGCTCTGGTCGCGGTCGCGAACCCACTGCTGAAAGTCGACCAGGCCACCCGTGATCGTCAACACCGAGACCGTGACATGCGCCAGCGACCTTCCACCCCGCAGCTCGTCGCGCGCAGCCCGAAGGCCGCCCGCGAACCGCTCGAGCTTCCCGCGGGCCTGCAACGTGCAGACCAGCGCGGGCGCGTCCGGGTCCGCACAGGCGTCGATCAGGTCGCCGGCGTGCCGTTCGCGGGCGAGCGCGACGATCCGGCTCTGCGTGCGCTCCCCGACCCCCCGCCGCGGCGAGCACACCGCCCGCGCAAACGCCCTCGCGTCCCGGGGATTGGCCAGCAGCGCCAGGTACGCGAGCGCGTCGCGGACCTCTGAGCGCTCATACAGCCCAAGCGAGCCGAGCACCCGGTGCGCGACCCCCGCCCGCGCAAGCTCGCGCTGCAACACCTCGGTCGCGTGCGCGGTCCGCGCGAGCACCAGCACCTCCCCCGGCGCCGTCCCACTGCCAAGCGCCCGCGCCACCCCCTGTGCGATCCAGCGCGCCTCCACGCGCTCGTCCGCGAAGGCGATCGCGCGCGCGCGGCCGCCGGCGCCGCGAACCGCGATCATCGCCCTCGCCTCGCGACCCGGATTGCGCGCCACGCAGCGGACCGCCGCCGTCACGATCTCCGCCCGGCTTCGGTAGTTGCGCGACAGCACAACCCGCCGGTGCGCCGGGAAGCGGTCGGCGAGCCGGCGCATCCCCCCAGGATCAGCCGACCGAAACCCGTAAATGCACTGATCCGCGTCTCCGACCGCGGTTAGGTTCCCGTCCGCGCCGGCGAGCAGACAGACCAGCTCAAGCTGCGCCGGACAGGTGTCCTGCACCTCGTCGACCAGCAGCCACCGCCACCGCTCGCGCACGCCCGCCAACACGTGCGGCCGGCCCGTCAACAGGGTCACCGCGAGCACGAGCAGATCGTCGAAATCCAATGCGTTCAAACGGCGCATCTCGACCTCGAGCTCGCGCCACACTCTCGCGATCAGCCCCGCCGCGCGATCCGCGCTCGCGCGCTCGTACTCGTCGGCCGACATCAGCCGGGACTTCGCCAGCGACACCTCCCGCGCGATCTGCACCGCGGCCGGCAGCCCGCCATCCGCGGGCGACGGCCCGATCTCGCCGCGGTCACGCTCACCTATGAGCCACTCGATCGTGCGCCGCACCTCGACCTGGTCATACACCGTCCAATCGGCGGTCCGGCCAAACACCCCCGCGTGCTCGCGCAACAACCGCGCGCACAAAGAGTGAAACGTCGCCGCACGCACCCCGCCCGCCAATTCGCCGCCGAGCAGCTCGCGCAAACGCAGACGCAACTCGTCAGCAGCGCGGACGCTGAACGTCACCGCGAGAATCTCCCACGGCCGCGCCAACCCAGACGCCAGCAGCCACGCGACACGGCAAATCAACGTCCGCGTCTTACCAGCCCCGGGACCAGCGACAATCAAAAGCGGCCCCTCGCGATGGCAGACCGCCTCGCGCTGCTCGCCCGTCAACCCAGCCAACACCCCGTCGCGCATCCGCGCCCTCGGGCCGCCGGCCGGCAGCGCACGGGTCTGAGGAACTTCTCTCAAGATGACCTCCCCAGATGTCAGGAGGAACAGCAACGCGCCGTCGTTCCGGCTCCGCGAGCCCCTGTTCAGGCGGCTTATCCGCGACGTGCGGAAACCGGGGGGGCGACAGTGATCGCCCGCCGCCGGCCCGCCAGACGCACTTGTCGGCCTGCAGCGTGCGGGCGGCGATCGTCGAGCTCGCCCTACGTCCCCGTGACGCTGCTGTCCGGTTGCGTCATCGCGTCCAGAAGCGTTCAGGGTGGCCATAATCCGACAGCACGAGGCCGACCTTGTCGAGTCGGCGCAGATCCTTGCGACACAGCTGCGCGCTGTAGTCGTGCAGCCCGCCGCGCCGGATCTGCTCGCCGAGCTCGGTGGCCGTAACCGCCTGCCCTGGCGCCATCAAACGGAGCGTGAGCAGGACCCGATCGCACCGGCGGCGCGTCGGTTCGGGAACTAACGGGCCGGCCAAAGCGCCGTAGCTAATGCCCCGTTGCGTCATCGCGTCCCGTAGATCAGCGGAACCCATCCTCCCCGCTCGAGCGGCGCCCAAACGGCCCGCTTGAGCCGAGCAAGCTCGCGCTCGACGCGGACTTCCCGTGGCCCTGGCCGACGAGCTCGCTCACGCACAAGACGGATGCCGTGGCAGC
>JBEKRJ010000178.1:0-7908 GCA_049518835.1 Solirubrobacteraceae bacterium | reverse complement strand
CGCTTCGCTGCGCCCTCACGGGTCGCCAACGCATGGGCGGGGCCATCGTGACTCGCTAGGTCTTCGACGTAGGACTCTTCCATCCCCTTCTCTCATGCCGGTTGTCCGGCGCTTTCTCCAGATGCCGCCAGGGCTTGACACGATTATCTTTGAGCTTCAGGCTCTGAGCGCCACAGCCTGAACACGGCGGCCGGCGGCGGCGCAGCGCGACCGTCACGATCATGCCCTGCGCGCCGAACTCCACGCCTGTGACCCACGCGCCCGGTAGCCCCAGCAGCTGTAACCCGGCGGCCGAGCGCATTTTTGGGTTGAGCGCCGATCAGATCAAGGGTCGCAGCTCGTTGGACGCGCGTGGAGGGCGATCCACGAGGACGGATCTCCGTTTGCGGGCGAGGAGCATCCGGCAACGGTCACTCTGCGCACTGGCCGACCGCAAAAGGAATGTGCTGATGGGGGTCCACAAGCCCGATGGGGAGCTGACCTGATCTCGGTCAACTCGGCGAACGGTAGGGGCCGCTTCCGGATGGGCGGTCGCGGGTCGCTGGCCGGGCTGCTCCCGTACGGCGACACAAACGCGATCGTCGACACGGCCCGCGAGGTGCTGCCTGTCGTGCCCGAAACGCCGGTCCTGGCCGGGGCGTGCGGGACAACCTGTTCCGGCTGATGCCGGTGTTCCTGAAGGCGATCCGATCGGCTTCAGCGGCGTGCAGAACTTCCCCACGGTCGGTCTCATCGGCGGGACGTTCCGCGACAACCTCGAGGAGACCGGGATGGGATCTGGCTCGAGGTTCGACCTGAACGCCGCACACCGGCAGAACCTACTGACCGCGCCGTACGTCTTTGATCCCGAGCAGGCGACGGAGATGGCCCGAGCGGGGGCCAACCTCCTGGTGGCCCACATGGGCCTGACCACCGGCGGGGCGATCGGCGCGCAGACGGCCAAGACCTCGACGACTGCGTCGGGCTGATTCAGGCGATGCACGACGCGGCCAACGGGTCAATCCGGAGATCCTCGTCCTGTGTCACGGCGGGCCGATCGCCCAGGCCGATGACGCGGCGTGCGTGCTCGAGCGCACGGACGGCGTAACCGGCTTCTTCGGCGCCAGCTCGATGGAGCGATTGCCGACCGAGGTGGCGATGACCGAGAACATGCGGCGCTTCAAGGCGCTCGTGGTGAGCAGGGAGCAGCGATGAGCACGTTCGTCATACGGGACGCGTTCCGGCAGGAGGAGTTCGATTGGGGCACGATCGGGTGGCGGCTCGTGCCGGCGACCGGCCCGCGCCAGCTCGTCGTCATGGATGTCGTCCTGCAACCCGGCAGCGGCCGCGACAACCACTGCCACCCGGGCAATCCGCAGCGAGGACGAAGTGGATCTGCCTCGCGGGCGCGGCTCGGCGAGATCGGCCAGAATCGCGGCGCCCGCAGCGGAACGACCTCGGCACGCTCCGCAGGCCGTTCTCCGGTGCCGACCAGCCTGAAGCCCGCCAGAGGTGTTGGACGCCGGCGAGGTCGCTCTCGAAAGGGAGTCTGCAGACCGGGCTGAACGAATAGCATGCGAGGTGTGGGCCCAGAACCTCTCTACGCCGTTTTGCTTGCCTGGCGGGCCGAGCGGCGCCGGGCGAGGCAGTAGGGTACGCGCTGTGGGCCCCGGCGATGACGCAGCGTTGTTCGAAGCGAGACCGCAGCGCGCGATCGTGGTCATTGATGCGTTCCATGGAGAGCGTGAGCGCGCTCGGGCGGGGATTACCCGCTGTCGGCGCCGTTTCAAGGTGACGACGTGATCTATGGCCACCCGCACGTCACCGTGGGTGAATGGCTTACCGAGGCGATCAGTGCTGGCGCGACGGCTCTGGCCGATCGCGAGACGATCGCGCGGCGCCCAGAGAGACCACAGCATCGCATCGAGCATGCCCACTTCACGAAGCTCAGCGCACTGTCTGCAATCGGCGCCCTTGAGGCGCTTGCCGCGCAACCGAGCGAGCCGAAACTCGCCGAGCGCCAATGGGTGACCCGCAGCGCGGCCGAGGAAGCTGTCGAGTCGTGGACGGAGATCCGCGATGAGCGCAATGGCCTGCAGTACGCCGTCGCGTCGTGGCTGACGCTCGCGCTCGGCGCCTACCTTGCAGCGTTGGAAGCCGGCACCGGAGTCGAGCCGATGGAGATCGCGACATGGCTGATCCTAGCGTTGGGGTGGATGGCGGGCGAGCTGGCCGCGGCTGAAGAGCAGTCGCAGCGGCTGCTCAGCGGATAGCGTCACATGATCGTGTCTGCCCGAATTCCTACGTCCGCCAGCGACGGTCACGGCACAGTAGTCGCGGACCGCTAGTGTCGTCAGTGTCGGGTCAGTCGGTGGTCAGGCCGGTGCGCTGGCGGGTTCGCGGGATTCGTGCCACTGCGCGAGGCGGGCGGCAGGCGTGGTTTGCTGATCAGAAACCCTCGGATCGTGTCGCAGCGACCCCTGCTCCTGGCTCCTGGCAAGGGGTTGCCCGTCCCGTGAAACCCTTCATTGCCAGCCAGCAGAGCGGAGCTGCCGAGGCGTTCCGAGCCGAGTGTCGACCGGAGTTGACCACATCGATGCCGAGAGAGGCCTATTCGGCCTGTCCCTTGAGGCCGTCGGCGAACTGTTGGAAGGATGGCCCGAGGTCGGGGATCGACTTGAAGATCAGTGGTGCGAGCGGTCCGGCGTATTGCTCTCGCATTGTGAAGCGCGTTCCGCCGCCTTCGCTTCGCAATGTGTAGGTCCGCTCGCCGGTGAACAGTCCGAGCGGCATCCCGCCGCGGAATACGATCCGGTCGGGTTCGGTGAGTGTCACGACCTTGACCGGGAACGCTCGGCCGGGGTTGGCCTCGACGGTGATGGTGAGCTTCTCGCCGAGCGCGAGCCGACCGTCGACTTTGCTGACGCCCGAGTTCCAGTCGGGCCATGCGGCGATGTTGGTGAGTTCCTGCCAGACCCGTTCGGGGGTCGCGTCGATCATTGACGTGGCTTCATAGACGCGCATCAGGTCCTCTCAGTCGGGCGCGGTGCAGGCCGCGGCGGTCAGTCGTCCGTGGGGTAGGAGCCGACGATCGTCGCGTCGCTTGGAGCTGGGCCTTCGACGCAGCGCTGTGCCAGGTTGCGCTGGAACTCGGCGAACGCCGGCAGCGTTGCCAGAGGGTTCTCGGGTCCATCGAGTCGCGCGACATGCACGAAGGTGACGCTGTCCGCCAGGCGATAGGTCGCGTAGCGGAAGTCGCTTGGCTTCAGTTCAGCGAGCGAGTCGAACACAGCTTGGACGAGGCGGCTGTTCTCCTCGGCGGCTTCTGGCCGCGTTCGATAGCGAATCATCACGGTTCGGGTCGGGGACAAGTAGCGCTCATTTCGAGAAGTCGTCGCCTGATATGGGACTCAGGCGAAAGACGGGGTGGCTGGGTGCTTCGGTGATGAAGTCCGCGAGGGGTGAGTCGGCCGTGACGTCGAAGAACGGGCGCACGACGGTACTGCCTTGAGGTATCGCCGCAGGATCGGGGCGGCGCGCTCGGGTACGACCTGATCGATTCGCACCCTCTCGGAGCGTCCCGCGCGGCTGAGCTCGACTTCCGCGGCGGCGCGGGCGTTGCGAACCCAGCCGACCTCGCCGTAAGGCGCCACGAGCCACCGCTCGCCGCCCTCGATCAAGATCACCGGCACCGAATACGCGCGCCCGGTCTTGCGGCCGCGGACGGTGAGGTTGTAGGTGTGGCGGCCGGCGAGCCCAATGCGCGCGAGCGGGCTCATCGCGGCGTTGACGAGTCGACGCGCCCGGCCGACATGATAAGCCTTGGCCATGCCGAACCCGTTCAGCGGGCACGCATCCGGTTGTTGCGCGGGTTGTGCTCCAGCTCGGCGAGCCCGAGGCGCTCCATCACGGGCGGCACGTAGTTCCCGAACCGTCCGCGCAGGCCCTTCTTGACCCCGTACCAGCCGCCGACCGGGTTCTCGGGCGAAGGCGCCCACGCCTCGACGGTCCCCTCCGCAGCCGGCTTCTGCTCGTCCGCGTTGCCGAGCGCGATCCAGTCACCGTGCGTGACGAGCATCGCGTGCAGGTCCTCCAGGCACCGGAGCTGGTAGCCAAGGGTGGTCTTGCCGACGATGCAGACGAGTGTCGGGTCGGCGGTCGTGTCGCGGTAGGCGAGATATTCGGACTGGCCGGGTGGGGTCCGCAGGACCCAGGGATCGTCCTTGGTGCCGTTGCCGGCAACTGATTCGTTCATGGTAACGCGAAGGTTACCGTAACGGATCGGCTACCATCAACAAAGTGTCCCGCCAGGCCGCGAATCCGTTCGAGGCGCTCGCCGACCCGCACCGCCGCGCGATCCTCGAGCTGCTGCACGGCGGCCAGCGCTCCGTGCGCGAGATCGCTGACGAGATGCCGATCACCAGACCTGCTATCTCTCGGCACCTGCGGCTGCTCAAGGAAGCCGGGCTTGTCACCTCCTCAGCCGAGGGCACGCGCCGCCTCTACCGCCTCCACGACGAAGGCCTCGACGCCGTACGCGCCTACCTAACGGAGGTCTGGGGCGAGGCCGCCATGCGCTTCCGACTGGTCACCGACAACCTCGACACAGCGTGACCGACCCGCTGCGGATCGCGTTCGACGTCGCCTGCGCGCCCGAGCACGCGTTCGACCTCTGGACCAATAAGACCAGTATGTGGTGGCCTACATCGCACACCGTCAGCGCACGCCCGGACGTCGAGGTCGTGATCGAGCCACGCGTTGGGGGCCGCATCTACGAACGCACACCCGACGGCGAGGAGTACGACTGGGGCCAAGTCACCGGCTGGGACCCACCAACCCGGATCACCTACCTCTGGCACCTGCGCCAGGACCGCGCCGACGCCAGCGAAGTCGAGATCACGTTCACACCGGCCGAACCCACCGGTACGAGGATGCAGATCGAGCACCGCGGCTGGCACGCGCTCGGCGCCCGCGGACCCGACCAACGAGAACTCAACCAGCGCGGGTGGGCCCGCCTGCTTCCACATTACAGAGCCGCAGCCGGGTAGCGGTCCCGTCGCCCCAGCCCCCGGTTCGACGGCAAGACGAGCGTCGCCACCTCGGAGGTGTAGCTTGGCTCCACGACATCCAGAACCGGTGCAACCGCTAAGCACCGTCGACCGGGCCGCAAACTCGAGCCGGACAACACCAGCGAAGCTCGCTCAAGCTGGGCGCCCGCGACATGTGGCTCAACCGAGCGACCCGATCGGCGCGACCGAGCGACCCAATCACCCCGACCGGCCTGCCTTCTGGGCATGGGTAAAGCCGCGCCGTCAGCACGCGCCCTGACTGCCGCTCGGCCACGAGCGCGGGCGCCGCGCAAGTCACGGTCCAGACGCCCGGTCTTGAGCACAAGCATCTGTCTGCGGACCAGGGCCGCTGACACTGCTCCTCGGAGGCGATCTGCCGGAGCCGCCGCCTCCCTGTGCTGGCAGCGCCACGACGTTCCAGCAAACGACTACCGCTTGCTCATGACCGAGCCCAGTCGTGCCGTGTTAGGCGTCACTCGTTTTGACGACGTGACGCCTGACACCTCCACAGCAGCAGCGCTGGGATCGGCAGACTGTGCCCCTCATCCAGTGCGCGAATGCGCAGCGGTCGCGCGGCCGCCCACCGACGTCGAAGCCAGTCGTCGTGCTCGCGCTCGCCCGCGAACCGGACGCTGGTCTGCGCAATGGTCTGATCACGCCCTCACACTCCACGAAGGACTCCTGGCGTCGTCTCGGGACACGCGCCGGGCTCACCCGGCGCCTCCTCGGTGTGAAGAAAGTCGACGCCGACCCGCCAGGCGCAGCGCCGGACCGATGCTTGGCCATGCGGCACTGCCGGCCTCCTCGCCACGTATGCCCTGGCGCGCCTCCCGCGCTGCGTACCCGCGCTCCCGTCCTGGCCGAGCGGAGCGTGGCTGGCGTCGGTCACGCGTCGGCGTTGACTACATCCAGGCGCCGAGCGCGTTTCGCCGAGCGCAAACGCCGAAGCCCCGCGCAACGCTGTCGCGCGCTCGCTCGCCGTGAATGCATGCGTCCAGGGTCGGCTCGAGAAGCAGAAGTCCGAGTCGCCGCACCAGGGCCCGCGGACCGCCGCATCCGCACGATCTCGGAGCATCAGAGCCGGCTCGCACGCGTAGTTGTGTGCCATTGCGCCGGAGCCCTGGGCGGCGCGTGCACGGCCCGAACGTGGCGATCCCAACGTCGCCTTTGCGGTCGTCCGGCGTCGCGGATCAATAACTGTCGCAGAATCGCCCCCTCAGCTCACGCGAAACGCAGGGTTTCGCGTGCCCAGCGCCCACAGTTATTGGTTCACGACGACTAAGAGTAGGCAAGACGTCGAGTAGAGCGGCGGGCCAGCATCACGCCGCGGCTGGAAGGCAGGTATCGGTTGACGCGAATCCTCTCAGCTGTGAGCTTCAGCGGTCGGTGGCCGCGAATCTTCGAGGCACGTGGTCGGCCGCGAGTCGATCTCAGGAACGTGCTTTGGTGTCTGTGGACGGTGCTGCGGCCGACCCCGATCGTACTGTCCGGCATCGGGTGTTCCGCGGACGCAATCATCTGCCTGGCGCCGATGAAGTTCTCGGGGGGCGCAAGCGGAGCGGCTGACTGCCGCGGGCTGCGGCGAGCACTGCCGGGTTCGATGCTTGTCGCCTCGACCGCGTGCGGTACGCGGACTCGGCCAGGCGCTCGATCGGTTGCAGCCGCTCGTGTGATCGCGCCGTGACGTCGTCCGTTGAAACGGCCGTCTGCAAGTGACGAGCGATCGACCGAGCGCGCTCAGTCAATCAGTCAAGCGAGGTGGACTGGCGTGTCAAGGATCGTGCCGGCCCCGGTCGCGCGGGGTAAGGGAGACAGCGGATTGCCTCCAAGCTGCGCGAGTCGCCGGCGTGCCGCCTGCGCGCGACCGTCGAGTTCGTGGCGTCCGCTGTAGCGGGTCAGAGCGTCCCGGGTCAGCTCGATGACCGGTGCCACGCTTGGGCCCCGATTGCTTGTGCGAGTGACATCGCACGCTCGAGCGCGAGGTCGATGACCTCGATCGCCTTCGGCCCGTGGTGGGCCCAGAGCGCCCGCGCGAGCATCTCCTGGGCTGCGATTTCGAGCGTCGCGAGACCCGATTGCAGCGCCTGCTCGACCGCTTCGTCGGCGGCGGCCACCGCCGCCGCAGTCTGCCCGAGGCCGAGGCGCGCGAACGCCAAGACACGGAGGATCGCCGGTTGGACGAACAGCCCGACGTTACGCTCAGTAGAGATTGTCAGGCCGTCGGTCGCGTCACGCTCCGCGGCGGCCCACTTCCCTTGCAGGTTGTTGCAGACCGCGCGTGTGACTAGCACTAGCGCAAGGCACACCGTAAAGGCTCGTCCCATCCGCTCTGCTGCCTCGACGCCGCGATTGACACCATCGTGCAGGGCCTCGAAGCTGATCAGCTCGACTGGCAGAAGTAACGAGTGCGTGAGTGTATGGATCTCGATCATCGGGTCGCCGTGCTCGCACGCGAGCGCGATCGCTCGCCTCCGCGAGGCGCGGGGGTCATCGATCCGGCCGAGATCGCCGAACGCGAGCATGCGTGTGAACTCACATTGCGCGACTGGGCATGCGAAGGTCATGCCGGCGCCGGCACGGTCATCACCGCGGGTCATCTTGAACGCACGGTCAGTCACTTCGATCACTTCCGCCAGCCGGCCCGTCGCCCAGAGGAAGAACGAGAGCGAGCCGGCCACGTTGACGGTGAGCGCGCCGTTGCGGGACTGCTCCGCGCGGTGCAATGCAGCGAGCCCGACTGAGAGTCCCTCGAGGACGCTTCCTCGGAAGAGGATGTCTCTGGCATACACCGCCTCGAGTATCGTCGGGGCCGTCGAGTCGCTTAAGGCGCCGAGCAAGTCTCGGCCCTGCTCGTACATCG
>JBEKRJ010000177.1:0-7944 GCA_049518835.1 Solirubrobacteraceae bacterium | reverse complement strand
GTTGAAGTACGCCCCCTCGATCCCGCATTCCAGGCCGGTGATGAACACCAGCCCCCAGATCACCAGGCACGAGCCGACCACCAGGATCCCGGCCTGGCGCAGCGTCTCGCCGAAGAATGACAGCACGCGCAGGCGCAAGACTGCGCTCACGACCTGCGAGCAGAAGCGCACGATGTCGCCGAACGACTCGATCCAGCCGCGCGGAATCGCGATCAGGCTCTGCATCAGCGGACCACCGTCGTGATCTGCGGATGGGTCGCGAGCAGCGTCTGCGTGAACGCATAGTTGAACGCGAACACGCCCAGGAACGCGATCACGACCGCCTGGTTGACAGCGCGCCCGACCCCTTCGGCGCCACCGGACGCGGTCATTCCCTTGTAGCAGCAGACGATCGCGATGATCGCCCCGAACAGGGTCGTCTTCACGACCGAGCCCCACAGGTCGGTCGTCTCGGCGTTGTTGAAGAACGTCGCGAAGAACGGCCCCAGCGGCGCGTGGTTGACCACCGTCGCGAGGATCCCGCCGAACACGCCGAAGATCAGCGCGTAGATGTCGAACAGTCCCGTGACGATCATCAGCGCCAAGAAGCGCGGCACGACGAGGTTCTTGATCGGGTCGACGCCGAGCACCTCGAGCGCGTCGAGCTCCTCGCGGATCTTGCGAGCGCCGAGGTCGGCGGTGATCGCGGTCCCGGCGACGCCGGCGAGCACGATCGCGTCGACGAACGGCGCGAACTCCCTGATCGACGCGAGCACGAAGAACCCGCCGAGGCGATCGAGCGCGCCGAACAAGACGAGGAAGTTGGCCGCCTGCAGCCCCGGGGCCTCGTATCCGAACGCAATCGTCGAGACCAGCAGCGGAAACCAGCACAGCCGGACCGCAAACAGGAACTGACCGACGAACTCGCTGCCGTACGGGTACGGAGGACGGACCGCCGACACGAGCGTCCTGCCTGTCAGGATCATCATGTTCCCGACCTCCTCCAGCACGTTCCTGGTCGGCAGGAACGTGCGGTCGGCGACTGCTCGGATCAACCTGTCATGCCCTCCCCGATTCGGTGACGCCGGCGCCACGGCTCGCGGCCGGGTAAGCCTACGCAGTTAGGGCCCGAGGAGGGATTAGCGGGGGATTTACCCTGTCCTACGCACTACGCCACTACGCAGTTACCGGGTGGTATGTTGCGCCCCGCGTGAGCGGACCCGGCAAGGTGATTTGCGCAGCGCTCGTGGCCGCCACGGCCGCGCTGGCGCTCGCGGCCTGCGGCGCCGCCGCCCGCCGGCGCGCCGGCGTGCACAGCGCCGCGGGCGCCGGCGTGCGCAGCGCCGCGGGCGCCGGCGTGCGCAGCGCCTCGTTCGCGGTCCAGGTGACGGCCGCGAGCTTCCCCCGCCGCCAGCAGTTGGCGCAGCGTACGCAGCTCGTGATCGCGGTCCGCAACGCCGGCGCCGCGACGATCCCCAACGTCGCGGTCACGATCACCGATCCCCCGTACGGAACCTCGGCGCAGGCGTTCGGCGGCGATCTGGAGATGCGAGGCGTAGCCAGTCACTCGCGGCCGGTGTGGATCGTCGACCAAGCCCCGGGCCCTTGCGACTACAGCTGCCAGGCGGGCGGCCCCGGCGGCGCCGCGACCGCCTACTCGAACACCTGGGCGCTCGGCCCCCTGCGCCCCCGCGCAACCGCGACGTTCGCCTGGGCGCTGACCGCCGTCAAGACCGGCACCTACGCCGTCCACTACGAGATCGCGGCCGCGTTGCAGGGCAACACACGAGCGGTGCTCGCGGGCGGCTCGCCGCCGGCGGGGACGTTCACGGTCACGATCGACCATGCGCCCCAGCGGACGTACGTCAACGCCAACGGCCAGGTGATCACGACCGGCTGAAGTGGCGAGCACCGACGCGTTCCGCCGCGCAGGCGTTTAGCCTTCGCGCCCATGAGTCTGACCTCATCCTCTCGCCGTCGCTGGACGGACAGCACGATCGAAAGCGAGCTGCGGGCCCAGTCCGCACAGCTCGGCCACTTCCCGACGCGCGCCGAGCTGGTGGCGCGTGGCCTTCGCGGCCTCTGGGACGCGATGCGTTCCGGCGGCGGAGCCGATGCCTGGCAGGCACGAATCGCGCAGGCGCCGGCCGCCGCACCCGCGACCTCGTCGACCGCGACGCCCGCGGCGACCGCGACCGCGAGCGGGAGCGCGGGGGCGCGCAAAGCCTCAGCCGACGCGCCGGCGGGGGCGAAGCCGAAGGGAGCCGTTATGCCGGCGGCGAAGGCCGAGGTAGTCGACGGGCCGGCGGTCGAGCCCAAGGCAGTCGACGCGCCGGCCCTGACATCCGCCCCCGACGCCGGGTCCCCGGCGGAAGCTCCTGCTCCCCCGTCGGAGGCCCCCATCAAGGTCGTGACCGCTCGCGACGAGAGCAAGATCGAGGCGGCGACCGTCGCAGCAGCGAGCGAGCCGGAGGCGCTGCCGGGCGCGGACGAACCAGCGCTCGCCATCGACGCGAGCGCGGACGAGGGTCTGGTCGAGCGGGTCGTATCGCACGACGAGATCGCCGCGCGTGCCTACGAGCTGTATGAACGCGGCGCCGGCGGCGACCCGGTCGACATCTGGCTTCAGGCAGAGCACCAGCTCGCTGCAGAGACGGCCGGCGGGTAGCCGGCGCCGCGCGACCGCCCAAGCCGGCGCACCCCGCGCCGGCGGCGCGCCGGCTCACACGTCGCTCGACGAGGCCCAGATGTTGACGCCGCCCTCGACCGCGTAGCGGTCGATCTCCTCCAGCTCGCCGGGGTCGAACTCGAGGCGCGCGAGCGCCTTGACGTTCTCCTCGAGCTGGGCGGCGCTGCTGGCGCCGAGCAGCGCCGAGGTGACGCGCGCATCGCGCAGCACCCATGCGATCGCCAATTGCGCGAGGCTCTGACCGCGGCGCTCGGCGATCTCGTTGAGGCCGCGCACCCGCGCCAGGTTCTCGTCGGTGAGCAGGCCCGAGGAGAAGTAGTTGCCGCGACGCACGCGCGAGTCGGTCGGCACGCCGTCGAGGTACTTGCCGGTCAGCAGGCCCTGCCCGAGCGGCGAGAACACGATGCAGCCGACGCCCTCGGTCTCGAGCACGTCCAGCAGCCCGTCCTCGATCCAGCGGTTGAGCAGCGAGTAGGACGGCTGATGGATCAGCAGCGGCGTACCGAGCTCGCGCAGGATCCGCACCGCCTCTTCGCTGCGCGCCGGGCTGTAGGAGGAGATCCCCACGTAGCGCGCCTTGCCTTGGGCGACCGCGGTCGCGAGCGCGCCCATCGTCTCCTCGAGCGGCGTCTCGGGGTCGAACCGGTGCGAGTAGAAGATGTCGACGTACTCGAGCCCCATCCGGCGCAGGCTCTGGTCGAGGCTGCCGAGCAGGTACTTGCGCGATCCCCATTCGCCGTACGGACCGGGCCACATGTCGTAGCCGGCCTTGGTCGAGATCACCAGCTCGTCGCGATGGGCCTGGAAGTCCTCGGCGAAGAGGCGGCCGAAGTTGATCTCCGCGCTACCGTATGGCGGGCCGTAGTTGTTGGCCAGGTCGAAGTGCGTGATCCCGAGATCGAACGCGCGGCGCAGGATCTCGCGACTCGTTGCCAGCGGCCGGTCGTCGCCGAAGTTCTGCCACAGTCCAAGCGAGATCGTCGGCAACTCCAGCCCGCTGCGCCCGCACCGACGGTACGGGATTCGTTCGTAGCGATCGGGAGCGGCGATGTACCGGGTCGGCGCGAGCCTGGAATTGAACGGCACGACCGGCGAGTATTCCACCGTTTCGACCGCGGCGTCCGGGTGCGCCGTGTGGCGCAGGACGATCATAGTTGTTTGGCCATTGGGATAGTGACCGCCGGCAGGGTCCTTCGTACGCTTGGACTTGGACATTGACGTCTCGAAGGTGCTCGAGACGGGGCTTTGTCGCGCCCCAGCCACCGCGGGGAGCCAGCCTCAAAATCAGCAAAGGAACCAGGAACACGTATGCCTCGAATTCGCCCCCAGAACGTGCTTGCGGCCCAGTGGGCCCCGAACGGTGGCGCCCTCGGCGCACCCGACCTCACGATCTCCGACAACCAGATCTTCGGCTCCAACGTCTTCAGCCCGACCGTGCAGCGCCAACGGCTCCCACGGGAGGTGTTCCGCCGTCTGCAGCAGACGCTCGCGCGGGGCGAAGCCCTTGACACCTCGCTTGCCGACGCCGTCGCGCTGGCGATGAAGGAGTGGGCGCTGGAGAACGGCGCCACCCACTACACGCACTGGTTTCAGCCGCTGACGGGCTCGACCGCCGAGAAGCACGACAGCTTCTACGCGCCGACGGGCGAGGGAACCGCGCTGGCGCAGTTCACCGGCAAGGAGCTGATCCAGGGCGAGCCGGACGCGTCGAGCTTCCCGACCGGCGGGATCCGCGCCACCTTCGAGGCGCGCGGCTACACGGCCTGGGACCCCACCAGCCCGGCGTTCATCCTCGAGAACCCCAACGGCGCCGTACTCTGCATCCCGACCGCGTTCGCGTCCTGGACGGGCGAGGCGCTGGACCACAAGATCCCGCTGCTGCGCTCGATGGACGCGCTGTCGAAGTCTGCGATCCGGGCGCTGAGGCTGTTTGGCGACAGCACCGCGCAACGCGTGTTCACGACCGTCGGCGCCGAGCAGGAGTACTTCCTGATCGACGAGCAGTACTACTTCGAGCGCCCGGACCTGATCACGACCAGCCGCACGCTGTTCGGCGCCAAGCCCCCGAAGGGCCACGAGCTCGACGACCACTACTTCGGCTCGATCCCAGAGCGGATCCTCGCGTACATGCTCGACACCGAGCGCGAGCTCGCCAAGCTCGGGATCCCGATCAAGACCCGCCACAACGAGGTCGCGCCCAACCAGTACGAGATCGCGCCGATCTTCGAGAACTCCAACGTCGGCTCTGACCACCAGCAGCTGACGATGCAGGTGATGCAGAACGTCGCCCGACGCTATGGGCTCGTGTGCCTGCTGCACGAGAAGCCGTTCGCCGGCGTCAACGGCTCGGGCAAGCACAACAACTGGTCGATGGGGACCGACACCGGCAACAACCTGCTCGACCCAGGCGACACGCCGCACGACAACCTCGAGTTCCTGTTCTTCTGCGCGGCCGTGATGCAGGCCGTCAACAAGCATCAGGGGCTGCTGCGCGCGTCGATCGCGTCCGCCGGCCAGGACCACCGCCTCGGCGCCAACGAGGCGCCGCCGGCGATCATCTCGATCTTCCTTGGCGCCGAGCTGGTCAAGGTGTTCGGGGCGATCGAGCGCGGCGAGGCCGGCGAGTCCACGCCCGAGTCCTTCCTCGGGCTCGGCACGCCGGTGCTGCCGCCGCTACCGCTGCACGGTGGCGACCGCAACCGGACGAGCCCATTCGCGTTCACCGGCAACAAGTTCGAGTTCCGCGCGCTCGGCTCGAGCATGTCGCTGTCGCTCCCCAACACGGTCCTGAACACGATCGTCGCGGAAGCGATCGACGATCTCGCGGAGGAGCTCGAGGACGATCTGCGGCGCGGCACCGAGCTCGAGGCGGCGCTGCGGCCGATCCTGCAGCGCAGCTACGCCGCCAACAAGCAGATCATCTTCGAGGGCGACAACTACTCCGAGGAGTGGCACGAGGAGGCGGAGCGGCGCGGCCTGCTGAATTTGCGGGCGACTCCGGACGCGCTGCCGTACCTGGTCGACGACGAGACCGAGACGCTGTTCTCAAACTACGCGGTGTTGTCTCCCCGCGAGCTCGAGTCCCGCTACGAGGTGTTCCTCGAGCAGTACGTCACGAACCTCAACATCGAGGCCGAGACTGCCGCATCGATCGCCCGCACGATGCTGCTGCCGGCAGCAGCGCGCCATCTGGCGATGCTGCTCGAGGCGCAACTCGGCGAGCTCGCGGCGGATACGTCGGATCTGATCGGCGAGTTCGCCGAGGCGACCCGTGCGCTCGAGTCAGTCAACCTGAGCGAGAACCAGCCGCACAACGACTCGCTCGCGCATGCGGCGTACATGCGTGACGAGGTCATGCCGGCGATGGACGCAGTCCGCACGCTCGCCGACCGGCTCGAGAAGGTCGTCGCCGACGACCTCTGGCCGCTGCCGAAGTACGCAGAGATCCTGTTCATCAAGTAACCCACGCCGGCGCGGGCTGGGCTTTGGTCCGCGCCCGCGGGCCGGGCGTTGGTCAGCCCGCACCGGCGAACGCTTGCAAGCCCGGGAGGTGCACCGCATCTTGCGGGGCGCCCCCCGGGTGTCAGCTACGGTGGATCAGGCATGGAAGCCTGCGCGCTGCATGGTTGTAGGGCCATCCGCCAGTGCACCAGCCACCGGCGTGGGCGCTGCCCGCGCGGCTTGCTTCGCGCCGGGCTGACGGTCCTGGCCTGTGCCGCGCTAGCGAGCTCGGCTGCGGCGGCGGGCCGCGATCCGCTCGCCGGACGCGGCATGTGGATCTGGTATCTAAGCCGCTCCGACGGCGGCGACATCTCGTCGATCGTCGCCGCCGCGCGTCAGTACGGGCTCAGCACGGTGATCGTCAAAAGCGGTGACGGCGCCGGCGTGTGGTCGCAGTTCAATGCCCCGCTGGTGGCCGCACTGCACGCCGCCGGGCTGCGGGTGTGCGGCTGGCAGTACGTGTACGGAGACAATCCGGTCGCGGAGGCGGATGTCGGCGCCGCGACGGTCCGCGCCGGCGCCGACTGTCTGGTCGTCGATGCCGAGAGCTCCTACCAGGGCAAGTACGTTCAGGCGCAGACGTACATCAGCTCCTTGCGAAGCCTGATCGGCGCCGGCTTCCCGGTCGCGCTTGCCGGCCTTCCCTACGTCGACTACCACCCCGGCTTTCCCTACTCGGTGTTCCTCGGACCGAGCGGAGCGCAGTACGACATGCCGCAGATGTACTGGCTGGACATCGGCGCCAGCGTCGATCAGGTGTACGCGCACACGTTCGCGTACAACACACCCTACGGACGGCCGATCGTGCCGCTCGGACAGGCCTACGGCAACCCTACCCCGGGGCAGATGATCCGCTTCCGGCAGGACTCCAGAGCCTACGGCGCCGCTGGCGTGAGTTGGTGGGACTGGGCGTGGACCCAGACCAGCGGCGAATGGGGCGCGATCTCGCAGCCTGCGGGCCAGCTCGCGACGGCTGACGCGGTCGCGTCCGAAGCGGACATGCGCACCGGCCTGCAGGGCGACCTCGTCGTCTGGGCGCAGGAGCACCTGATCAGCGCCGGCTACCGGATCGCCGCCGACGGCGACTTCGGGCCGACCACGCTCGTGGCCGTGGTCGCGTTTCAGCGCGCGCACGGCCTGACCGCCGACGGCGTGATCGGACCGGTCACGTGGCGCGCGCTGCTGCGTTACGCCCCGGCACCCGTCCGCTTCAGCGCCACCGCCGCCCGGGTCGCGTCCGCGGCCGGCTTCTCGCTGACGATGCCGATCCCGAAGTCGGCGCGGCTGCCCGCGCGACGCACCGAGATCGCCGCGCCGGCGGAGCCGGGTCCGCGCGGATGACGCCCGGGCACCCCCGTGCGACAAGCGTGACTAGTTTAGTTATTAGGATTAGGGTTCACCGGAAAGTTAAATGCTGGAATCATCCTCAACCCTCCGCGGGCTCTTACCAGTTACGAGGTTGCGATGCCCCCTCTCGTGCGACAAGTTTTGCGACGCGGTTGATCGCGAGCACAAACCCATCGCGGCTCGCGATCTCAGCGGCTTCTAGCTCGGGCGCCAACTGTACGGCCCCGCGCGCAGCGTCCAGGTCAGGCAGCGATCTCGTGCTCCACTTCGGTCACACCGACACGGCGGGACGCCGACAGCCAGCCTGGGTGCGGCGCGCGATAGGTGCCGGAGACGGGCGCAACGTCCTGGTAGTCGCGGCCCACTGCCACGGTGAGGTATCTGAGGTCAGCTGGTCGGTCGTGTGTCGGGTCCCATGCGAGGATCTC
>JBEKRJ010000176.1:0-7971 GCA_049518835.1 Solirubrobacteraceae bacterium | reverse complement strand
TGACGTCGGCGATGATCGGCTCGACGAGCTTGCGCAGCGGCGCGATGTGCAATCGCCCGTCCTTGTTCTCATAGCAGGCGGTCATCGACGCGTTGCAGCACACAAGGTCCATCAGCGCCGGCAGCACCCGCGGCGCGTACCCCGGCTGCTCGCGCGAGCAGACCCCGAACGCCGCGAACAGCAGACTGTTGACCGAGCAGCTCACCCCCTGCTCGGTCAAATCGCCGCCTTGGGTCATGCGCAGCAGTCCGAGCAGCAGCCGATGGTGAAACGAGGTCAGCGTGACCGACGAGCGCGCGTGCCCGAACCTGCCGCGATACTCCAGCGGCCGCTCGCGGTTGTGCCGGCCCGGTGTCTGCTCGGCGACCGCCGGCAGGCTCGCGGCGATCGCGAACGGCACTCGGAACGTAGCCTGGGCGCGTAGCCGGTCGTGCACTCCCGGCTGGCCGTGCTTGCCGGTCCGCTGCCGCAACCGGTTGTGCGCCAGCCCGCCCCGAGCGCTCCTCGCTCGTTTGGCCGGCTTCGCGGGTTCGCCGACCGCGGCGCCGCTCGCCGTGACTTCGCCGAGCTCGAGCGGCTCGCCCTCGCCGGCCAGCAGAACCCGCTGCGAGCCGAACAACTCGCCGCACACGCCCACTAGCACCGGGCCGCAGCGCCGCGACGCCTCCCGCGCGAGCGTCGCCCCAACCCGCAGCACGACCCGCTCGGCCGAGGCCTCGACCACCTCCAGCTCGGACAGGTACGAGTCGAAGAGGTCGGCGCCCAGCCGCTCGGCGGCAGCATCGCGCAGCTTGCTCGTGTCGGGCCCGAAAGCCATCGCCAACGCCGGCAATCCGGCGCTCGCGATGACCCGAGCGCGGCGGAGAAGCGCAGGGCCTCCCGCCGGCCCGCGGATGCCGTCCGCGATCCGGGTACACTGCGCGCAACAGATTTGTGCGGCGCTGGAAGGCGCCTATGCGGTGAGAGACCGGGCTGGCACCCGGTCTTTCTCATTTTCGGGACGAAACGGGGGACCGCGGCTTCGGGCCGCGAAGCCCCGCGCCAGCTGCCCGAGCGAGCACCGGCAACGGAGGCGGGACAGGCGGACAGGTCGCGTCCACGTGCCCGGCATCATGAGACGATCTCCTCGAACGGTCGGCTGCCGCGCTGCCCGGCGATCACGACCGAGCGGTCGGGGAGCACCCACGTGACGGTCCCGCGGATCCACGGCTGCCCGGCGAACCGGCCGTAGCGATCCCAGACGGGCGCCTCGAGCGCATACGCGAGCTCGTCGCGCCCGCTCCAGCGCTCGACATCGACAAGCTCCTCGCCATCGACGCGGCTAAGCGCGATCGTGCCGATCGTGCCGCCGGCGCCGGCGCGACCAGAGAACGGCACGATCGCGACCGTCGCGCCGCGAGATGCGAGCTCCCGCCACACCTCCTCGCCGACAAGCTCGCCTCGGCCCCGCCGCAGGCGCGCGGAGTGCGGCCGCGACGCCTCGCGACCCGACGGGGCCCGGCACCCCTCACCGGCTGTCGCGCGGCACGTCGAGCACGATCGTTGCCGCCAACCCCGCGCGAAATGAAGGTCCGCGGCCGGGTCTCTGCGGTTGCTCAACGAATACTTGCGGCAGCGAGCGCCGGGCGCCGCCCAGCACTCCGGGCACCGCTCCTCGAGCCATGCAGCGCGGTCGCTCATGCGCGCTCCGCCGCGAATGTGGCTTGTGCGTGGTCACCGGTCTGGTCACCGTTTTTCTGTCGCGCGCTGCCTTTCGGTGACTCGCGGTGGCGAAACCGATCGTTTGCGGCCAAGGAAAAAGACCCGCAAATGACGCGCTTTGTCTCGTTGTGACTAACGGGAGCGACGGGACTCGAACCCGCGACCTCCGGCGTGACAGGCCGGCGCTCTAACCAACTGAGCTACGCCCCCGGATGGGGTCCCTGGAGTATGGCAAGCGAGAATCGAGATCGCTTAGCGCAACTCTTCCGAGCTTCCGGTGTTTGAACGGTCGAATCGATCTCCCGTAGGACGCGCCTAACCCGGCCGTGGGCGCGTTTGGTGGGATCAGCGACGGGGACCCGGCAACGGGTCCCCGTCGTGAGTTAAGGACCCGCGGAGGAACTGTTGCGGGTTTTGGCGGCGTCTGCTCGGGGCTCGGGCCCGCTCGGCATCCAGCCTCGCTGGAACGGGCCCGCCCCAACCACGGATCGCCGGTCGTTAGCGCATGGACCGCAACGAACGTGCCGACGCGGCACTAGCTAGCTAGCTAGGCGCCTGGCGGCGGCACCCATCCTCCGAACGCCCGCTCGAGCTCGAGCGCCACCGCAATCGCCACATGGTCGCGGTCGAGACCGGCGGCGACCTGGATCCCGAGCGGCAGTCCTCGTCCCCCGAGCCCGAGCGGCACCTCCGTGACCGGCAGGCCGGCGAGGTTGAACACGGCTGCCGGCGTCATCAGCCACGGCCGTCCGAACGTGCCGCGGTGTCGCGGCGCCGGACGTAGCTGCGCCGGATGCAGAAGCACGCCGTCTCCGATCGCCTCCACGAGCTGCGCGGCGAGCGCTCTGCCGGTGGCGATCAGCCGGTCGCGCCGGCCGGCGCTCATCTGCGGCAGTCGCTCCGCGGCGAGCGTGAACAACGTCGGGAGCGTGTGTGGTCCGCCGCGACGGAACATCGCGCGCCAGGTCGGCAGCTCGGCGCCGGCCTGCGCGAGCAGCTCGCACGTCGCCCGTCCCGACTCGACTTGGAGGGTGGTCAGGAACGGCAGCGCGGCCCGGCGCCAGGACCGCAGCGCGATCCGGGTCAGGCGCGCGCCGGCGGCCAGCAGCGCGCCGACCGCGCGCTCGCGCGCATCGCGCAGCTCGCGACTCATCGGCAGCATCGACGAGTCCTCGACGGTTGTCACACGCAAGCCCTCGAGCGACACTCGGCTGGGATCCCCGAGCGTGACCTGGCGCGCGTGTCGGTCGCGGCCGTCCGGCCCGGCGATGATCGACAGCAGCGGCATCAGATCCTCGGCGCGGCGGGCCAGCGGTCCGATCGCGAGCATCCGTCCCGCGTCGCCGGGGGCGCCCGGATATGTGCCGGTGATTGGAACGACGCCCGCGGACGGCTTGTGCCCGAACACGCCGCAGAACAACGCCGGGATCCGGATCGAGCCGCCGACGTCCGAGCCCAGCCCGAACGGAGTTCCGCCCGAGCCCACCGCGGCGCCCTCTCCGCCCGACGACCCGCCCGCGGTGCGCCGCGGGTCATACGGGTTCGACGTGCGTCCGTACAGCCGGTTGTCGGATTCGATCCACAGCGTCAGCTCTGAGGTATTGGTTACCCCCAGCGGGATCGCGCCGGCGTTGATCAGTCGCTGGACTGCGGGCGCCGTCTCGGTCGCTCGGTACTCCCGTCGCGCGACCAGCCCGGTCGCCTGTGGCATCCCCGCGAGCGCGATCGACTCCTTGACCGTGAACGGGACACCGAGCAGCGGTGGCAGCTGGTCGCTGTCGCCGGCCGCCGCGATCCGGGCGTCGGCGGCGGTGGCCTCGCGCCTTGCGAGCTCGAAGCGCTCGGCCACGAGCGCGTTGATGCGCTTTGCATAGCGCCCGAGACGCTCGATGTGCGCGTCGACGACGTCTGACGCGCTGAGCTCCCGGGTGCGGACCGCACGGGCCAGTGCGGTCGCGGAGCGTTCGGTGATCTGAGCCATCGTGTTGGGTAACCGGTGCGCGGCTAGCGGCGCCAGATCAGCCCCATGACAGCCTGGACGAATCGCTCGTAGCGCTCGGCCGTGTAACGCAGGGGGTCGGTGAGCACCATCCGCCCAGCCTGCTCGCCGAGATCTCGGATCGCGCGCGCGGTCAGCTCGACGTCGAGATCGTTGGGCAGCTCCGGGCGCTCGGTTGCCCATTGCACGATCGCGGCGATCCGCTCGAGGATGTGCGCACGATTGTTCTCGACGTGCTGTCGAACGATTGCCGGCGTCCCGTCGAGTGGCAACAGGATCAGGCGCCAGGTCGTCGGCCTTCCCGTGACCGCCACCAGGAAGCGGTTGACGCCGGCGGCGAGCAACTCCACCGGATCACGGTCGCCGAGCTCGTCCGGCACGACCTCGTCGAGTTGATGCAGCGAATAGCGCTCCTCGCGCTCGACCAGCGCCTGCAGCAGGCGCCCGAGGTTGGGGAAATGGTCGTAGACAACCGGACGGGTCACGCCAGCGGCACGTGCCACCGCCTCGATCGAGATGCCGCCGTAGCCCTGGTCCAGGATCACGCCGAGGGCGGCGTCGAGCAGTTGCTCGCGGCGCTGCTCGGGCGGCATCCTTGGCGCGTAGCGCCGTCGCGGCTTCATCTCGTCCGCAGGAGTTGAGGCCGGTTGCGGCACCATTCGCGTCGCAGCCTAGCGCACGATATACGCTTGTGTAGCTTTGCCGGGAACGACGACCACACCGCGCGTGGGCGCTGACGAGGTCAGGCTCGCGATTGTTGGCAGCGGCTTCGCAGGCCTCGGCATGGCGGTCAACCTCAAGCGTGCCGGGATCGACGACTTCGCTGTGCTCGAGCGCGCCGACGACGTCGGCGGCACGTGGCGCGACAACACCTATCCGGGTTGCCAGTGCGATGTCCCCTCGACCTTGTACTCGTTCTCGTTTGCGCCCAATCCAGCGTGGACGCACACGTATCCGCTGCAGGGCGAGATCTGGGCCTACCTGCGGCGGGTCGCCGACGAGTTCGGCGTGACGCCACACATCCGCTTCGATCATCCCGTCGTCGCGGCGGCGTGGGATCAGGACAGTCAGCGGTGGGCGCTCGAGACCCCGCACGGCACGCTGCGCGCGCAGGTGCTCGTGCTCGCGACCGGCCTGCTGTCAGAGCCCGCGATCCCGTCGCCTGTCGGGCTCGAGCGCTTTGGCGCCACGACATTTCACTCCGCCGCCTGGGATCACAAACACGAGTTGGCCGGCAAACGCGTGGCTGTGATCGGGACCGGCGCGTCTGCGATCCAGTTCGTGCCAAAGATCCAGCCGCGGGTTGCGCAGCTGCAGATCTACCAGCGCACGCCACCATGGATCATGCCGCACCCCGACCGACCTACGACCCGCGTCGAGCGCGCGGTCTGGAATGCGATGCCGCGTTCCCAGCACGCGTCGCGCGTCGCGATTTGGGCGGCGCGCGAGTCCCTCGTGCTCGGCTTGGCGATCCAGCCACGCCTGATGGGCGCACTCGAAGCCGCAGCACGCGCACACCTGCGCGCGCAGATCTCCGATCCCGACCTGCGGCGACGGCTGACGCCCCGGTACCGACTTGGATGCAAGCGGATGCTGATCTCCGACGACTACTACCCGGCGTTGCGCGAGTCCAACGTCGAGCTGATCGAGGCCGGCGTCCAAGAGATCCGGCCACGCTCGCTGCTCGCTGGCGACGGCAGCGAGCGCGAGGTCGACACGATCATCTTCGCCACCGGATTTCGCGTCACGACGCCGCCGTTCGCCGCGTTTGTCCGCGGCCGTGACGGGATGCTCCTCGCCGACGCCTGGAACCGCGGCATGTCGGCGTACCTCGGCACGACGATTGCCGGCTTCCCGAACGCGTTCATGCTCGTCGGGCCAAACACAGGCCTTGGCCACAGCTCGATGATCTACATGATCGAGTCGCAAATCGCCTACGTGATGGATGCCCTGCGAACGATCGACCGCGCCGGTGCCGCTGCGGTCGACGTGCGGCGCGAGGTCCAGGCCGCGTACAACGACGAGCTTCAGCAGCGGCTAGCCCGAACCGTCTGGAACGCCGGCGGCTGCAGGAGCTGGTATCTGGACGCGAGCGGGCGAAACACGACGTTGTGGCCTTCGTTCACGTTCGCATTTCGCGAGCGGACCCGTCGCTTCAAGCCGTCCGACTACGTGCTGAGCCGCCCGCGCTAGCGGGTGTGCTCGACTGGCCCGCGCCGTCGCTCGCCCCGTGTGCCGAAAGCAGGCTGCGCCCAGTGTCGGGGTCGAACAGCTGCAGGTGCGAGGCATCGAACCACAACTCGAGCTCCTGACCTTGCCTGGCGATGCTGTCTGCCGACAGCCGCGCGACCACCTGGCTGCCCTCGTGCATGTGCGGCAGATCGGCGCCGCCAGCGTCCGCGGCGAGCTCCTCGAGCTCACTGGACGAGACGCGCTCGGCCGCGACGACGAAGTACGCGTAGTACTCCGAGCCCATTGACTCGAGCACATCGATCTTGGCCGTGAACGTCACCCCGCGGGCGCGGTCTGCGACCAGGCTCGCGTCCTCGAAATGCTCGGGCCGCAGTCCGGCGATAACCCCGCCTCGCCCGCCGCCGGGCCCGGCTGCGAGCCTGCTGCGCAGCTGATCGGGGATCCGCAGCGTGCCGATCGGCAGCCGGACGTTGTCACCGTCGATCTCGCCAGCGAGGAAGTTCATCGACGGCGAGCCGATGAAGCCCGCGACGAACAGGTTGCTCGGGGTTCCGTACAGCTGCGACGGTTGGCCGACCTGTTGCAGTATGCCCGCCCGCATCACCGCGATCTTGTCCCCGAGCGTCATCGCCTCGGTCTGGTCATGGGTCACGTAAATCGTGGTCGTCTGCAGCTGCTGCTGGATGCGCGAGATCTCGGTCCGCATCTGCACGCGCAGCTTGGCATCGAGGTTGGACAATGGCTCGTCCATCAGGAAAACGCTCGGGTTGCGGACGATCGCTCGGCCCATCGCGACGCGCTGGCGCTGGCCGCCCGACAGGTTCGCCGGCTTGCGGTCGAGGTGCTGCTCGAGGTCGAGGATGCGCGCCGCCTCCTGCACCTTGCGATTGATCTCGTCCTGAGGGCGCTTTGCGAGCCTCAGCGCAAAGCCCATGTTCTCACGGACGGTCATGTGTGGGTACAGCGCGTAGTTCTGGAACACCATCGCGATGTCGCGATCCTTTGGGGCCCGGTCGTTGACGACGTGGCCGCCGATCCTCAGCTCGCCGTCAGAGATGTCCTCGAGGCCGGCCACCATCCGCAACGCGGTCGACTTGCCGCAGCCCGAAGGACCGACGAGAATCATCAGTTCCCCATCGGGAACATCGAGATTGAGGTGCTTGACAGCCTCGAAGCCGTCGGCATACCGCTTGGTGACATCCTGGAATTCGATCTCGGCCATTGCTGAGGGCTCCTTATCCCTTGACTGCGCCGGCAGTGAGCCCGGCGACGATCCGGCGCTGGAACAGCAGCACGAGCAGCATCACCGGCACTGTGACGACGACTGCGGCGGCGGCGATGTCGCCGATCGGCACGGTGAATTGCGACACGCCCGGGAACTGTGCGATCGCCGCGGGGACGGTCTCGGCGTTGGTGGTCGAGGTCAGCGAGATCGCGAACACGAAGTCGTTCCAGCAGATGATGAAGACGATGATGAAAGTCGTCACGAGGCCGGGCATCGCCAGCGGCACGATCACCTTCCGGAACGCCTGGTATGGCGTCGCCCCGTCGACCTGGGCTGCCTGCTCGAGCTCCCACGGGATCTCGCGAAAGAACGCCGACAGCACGTAGATCGACAGTGGCAGCGCAAACGTCATATACGGGATGATCAGTCCTGGCCAGGTGTCATACAGGCCGATTTGACGCCACAAGTTATACAGCGGGCCGACGAGCGAGATCTGCGGGAACATCGCGACAGCAAGCGAAACCGCCAGGATCAGCCGCTTGCCGGGGAAGTCCAGCCGCGCGATCGCGTACGCGGCCGCCGACGCGAGCACGACCGCCAGCGCGGTCGCAATCAGGCCGATCCCGATCGAGTTGCGAAGCGCATCCGTGAAAATCCCGGCCTTGAAGATGTCGCGGTAGTTGGACAGCGTCCAGTGGTGCGGGATGAACGCGCCGTCGGTCGCGCTGGCCGGTGTTTTCAGCGACAGCATCAGGATCCAGAACACCGGCACCAGCGAGCTGATCGTGATCACGACAAGAGCCGCCGACCAGCCCGCGGTCCGCTTCGCCTGCTCGCTCATCAGGCGTGACCT
>JBEKRJ010000175.1:0-7990 GCA_049518835.1 Solirubrobacteraceae bacterium | reverse complement strand
CGATCATCGCCCGCGCGCCCGCGGCGGCGAGCGCGCTGCCGTGCTCCAGGCGCGGCTGTGGCCGGGCGTAGCGTTCGATCAGCGCGGCGGTGGTGGCGGGATCGGCGCGGGCGCGCCCGTCGAGCAGCGCGAGCCCAGCGCCGGCGGCTCCCAGCGAGCCCGTGACCGCGACCAGGTCGCCGGGCTGGGCGCCGTCGCGGCCCACCAGCGCGCCCGGATCGTCGCTCCAGCCGACGACCGTGAACGCGACCGTCAGCGCCGGCGCCCGGGTCACGTCGCCGCCGGCGATCGTGACGCCGGCGCGCGACGCGAGCGCCTGCGCGCCGCCGGCGAGCGCGAGCGCGTACTGCGCGTCGCAGCCTGCCGGGAGCCCGAGCACGAGATACGCCTCGCCTGGCTGCGCGGCCATCGCGGCGAGGTCCGACAGCGCCGCCGCCAACGCCCGATGGCCGATCTGCTCGGGCGACAGCTGCGAGCTGCGAAAGTGAACGCCGTCGACGAGCGCGTCGACGGACGTGATCGCGTAGCCGCCGGCCCTGACGACCGCGGCGTCGTCGCCGAGCCCTCTGATCACCCGCGGGCCGGCGGGCGCGAACAGGCGCTCGAGCGCGTCGATCAGGTCGAGCTCGCGCAGCTAGCGGTGTCGGTAGACGATCCGGGCCCGGTCGAGGTCGTACGGCGAGAGCTCGACGCGCACGCGGTCGCCCGGCAGGATGCGGATCCGGAAGCGGCGCATCTTGCCGGCGACGTGGCCGAGCACGACGCGGTCCATGTTGTCCAGCTTGACGCGGAACATCGCGTTGGGCAACGCCTCGACTACTTCGCCTTCAAGCTCGACTTTTTCTTCCTTGGGCATTGTCTCTGGATCCGCAGCGATTGCCGGCGACGGGCAGCCGTCGCCAAGTTAAGGTAAGGGTAGTCGGAAAGCCGGGCCGCGGGGGCTGCGGTTGTGCGTCGGCTAGCGCGATCGCCGCGCCGGCCCGGTGCCGCCGCCGCCGGTCGGGTTGCGCTTGGCGCCACCGGCGCCGGTGGTGGCGCCGTTGCCGCTCGTGCCGGTGCTCTGTGGCTGCTGCTGCAACGGCTGCGGGGTGGGCGCCGGGACCGTGTCGTAAGGAATCGTCGCGGTGCTGCCGGCGCCGGTCTGCGAGCCGATGCCAAAGGCGCCGGTGTTGTCGCCGACGCCCGAGTTGCCGGTCACCGCGCGCGCGCCGAAGTACGCCGTGCCCTGGAACGGGACCGTCGGGGAGGCCCAGTCGCCGCAGTAGCCGTCGCTTGCCTGCTCCATGAAGTCGTGCCAGATCGGCGCCGCGAGCGTGCCGCCGAAGCCGTCGGACATCGGGATGTTCCCCTGCGGGTAGCCGACCCAGACGGCGGTCGAGAGCTTCGGCGTGAAGCCGACGAACCAGGCGTTGTCCATGTTCTCGGCGGTCCCGGTCTTGCCCGCCGCCGGGCACCCATAGCCGGCCGCCGTGCCGGTGGCGCCCGGGGTCGTGATCACGCCCTTGAGCACCTGGATCGCCGCGTACGCCTCGCCGTAGCTGAACACCTGCGTCTTGGGCGGGTTGCCGATGCTCGTGTCGACGCTGCCGTTGGGAAACACGACGTGGTCGATGATCGTCGGCGCGATATGGGTGCCGCCGTTGGCGAGCGTCGCGTACGCGTCGGCCATCTCGAGTGGCGTGACGCCGACCCGCAGGCCGCCGATCACCTCGGCCGGGTTGCCGTCCAGCGGCGAGGTGATGCCCATCGCGTGGGCGGTCGCGTCGAGCTTGCGCCAGCCGAGGTCGGCAGCGAGCTGCGCGAACACGGTGTTGTCGGACACGACCGTCGCCTTGGTCACGTTGATCGTCCCCTGGTAGGTCTCCTCGGCGGTGTGCACCGACCACGTCGGATCCTCCGGCAGCCACCCCGCCGGCAGGAACTTCGACACGTAGTAGGTCTGGTTGGGGTCGCCGTGGTAGTCGTGGATCAGCGTCATCAACGCGAACACCTTGAACGCCGAGCCGGGCTGACGGAGGGCCTGGACGGGGTAGTCGAAGTTCGTCTGCGCATACGTCGCGGAGGATCCCAGTGCGAGGATATGCCCGTTGGCGGGATCGATCGTCGCGAGCGCCGCCGCGGGCTGGTCGTCGAGCACCGGCCCGCCCGGCTGATGGGAGAGGATCGCGTCGCGCGCGTCGTACTGCATCTGCGCGTCGATCGTCGTGTACGCCTTGAGCCCGCCGGTCTCGACCGCCTTGAGCCCGTAGTGCTGGATCAGCTGCGACTCGGCGTAGTCGAACACGTACTGCTGCGAGCGCTGCGTGTAGACCATGTTGCGCTTGACCTGCAGCGACTTGCGCTCCGCCGCGGCTGCCTGGGCGGTGGTGATGTAGTGCGAGGTGGCCATCGCCTGCAGCACCTCGTTGCGCCGCGCCATCGCCAGCGGCGCGGCATAGAACGGGTTGTAGTCGGTCGGCGACTGCGGCAGCCCCGCCAGCAGCGCCTGCTGCGCGAGGTCGAGCTTCCACACCGGCTTGTTGAAGAACATCTGCGATGCCGCCCCGACGCCCTGCGCGGTGGCGCCGTCGACGGTCCCGTACGGGACGTCGTTGAGGTACATGTCGAGGATCCAGCTCTTGCTGTGCTTGCCCTCGAGCTGCTCGGCGAGCTTGGCCTGGACGATCTTGTAACGGAGGTCGTGGTTGGCCGCGTACTTGGTCGGCATGTACATGTTGTTGACGAGCTGCATCGTCAGCGTCGAGGCGCCCTGCAGCGAGTCGTCGCCGCTGAACACGTCCTTGATCCCCGCGCGCAGGATGCCCTGGTAGTCCAGCGCCCCGTGCTGCCAGAAGCGGCGGTCCTCGATCGCGACCGTGGCCTCCCTGAGCGTCTGCGGAATCCGCCCCGGCGTCACGTAGCTGAACACGGTGTCGGAGTGGACGTATCCGAGCAGCGCCCCGTCGGCGGCGTAGATCGCGGTCAGCGGGTGGGGATCGGTCGGCGTGATCTGGTCGAGGTTCGGCGCCGAGTTGGCCACCGCCACGACCCAGCCGACGGCCGCCAGCCCACCGATCGCGGCGCCGGTGACGACGATCATCGCTGCGATCATCGACATCCGCCGGACGGGATGCCCGCGGTGGCGCAGGCGGCGCTTCTGTCGTTCGCGTCGACTCATGAGCTTCGGGCCCGACGAGCACCGGCCCGCTCGGGCGGCGCATGTGGTGCGAACGTCGGTAAATCAGTGTAACTGGCAGCAAGTTTCGGCTCGGGGGGCCGCGGTCCTGCCGCGCCTGCAAAGATCGCGCCGATTGCGCGCGACCCTGGACCTCGTTACGGGCGCCGGCGCGCTGCTGCTCGACGCGCTCGGCACGCTCGTCTCATTGGCGCCGCCGGCGCCGCCGCTGGCGCGCGAGCTCGCGCGGCGGTTTGCGATCGAGGTCAGCGTCGGCGAGGCGCAGCGCGCGCTCACCGCCGAGATCGCCTACTACCGCGAGCATTTCGATCAGGGCCGCGACCGCGAGTCGGTCGCCGCGCTGCGGATTGGCTGCGCGCGGGCGTTGCGGGCTGCCCTGCCGGCGAGCGACCGGCTCGCGCAGGTGCCCGACGAGGCGTTGGCGGCGGCGCTGCTCGCATCGCTTGGGTTCACCGCGTTCGCCGACGCGCGCCCGGCGATCGTCGCTGCCCGCGCGCGCGGGCAGCGGGTCGTGGTGGTCAGCAACTGGGACGTATCGCTTGGTGACGTGCTGGCGCGAGTGGGGTTGATGTCGCTGCTGCACGGCGTCGTCACCTCGGCCGGCGCGGGCGCGCGCAAGCCGTCGGAGGCGATCTTCGCGCGCGCGCTGGAGATCGCCGGCGTCGCGCCCGACCGCGCGGTCCACGTCGGCGACACGCCGGCCGAGGACGTCGCCGGCGCCCGCGCCGCCGGCATCGCGCCGATCCTGATCCGCCGCGACGGGTCGCCGGGGCCGGCGGGCGTGCCGACGATCGCGAGCCTGCTGGAGCTGGTGCGGTAGCAGGCTCGCCGGCCTGGTGGCGGGGCGGGGGCGAGCGCCGGGGCGTTGGTGCGTTCCCTTCCCCGCGGGAACTAACCTTGCTGGCGATGTCGACGCCGCCGCTTCCCCCGCCCGAGAGCGACCTGCTGGCGCCGGCGTTCGCGCCGGAGGAGGAGCCCGCGGACGCGCAGAGCTGGCGCCTGTGGATCGCTCCGGCGGCGATCGTGCTCGGCCTCGGACTGGGGATCGTCGCGACGATCCTCGTCGACATCGTGGCTGCTGCCGCCGGCGGCAGCCTCGCGCACCCGTCGTCGGCGGTGAGCATCATCGGCGACGTCGTGTTCGACCTCGGCTTCGTCGCCGCGGCGCTGTACTTCGCCGGTCTGCACGGCCGCGTGCGAGCCGCCGACTTCGGCTTTCGCTGGCCGGGGGCGAAGCTCGGGCTGTCGGCGGTGCTCGCCGCGGGCGTCGGCTACTACGTGCTGACGACCGTGTACGCGAACGTGTTCAGCCTCAACGGCAACGAGAAGCTGCCGAGCGAGCTCGGCGTCAACAAGAGCACTGCGGCGCTGGCGGCGGCGGCAGTGTTCGTGTGCGTGATCGCGCCGATCGCCGAGGAGTTCTTCTTCCGCGGCTTCATCTTCGGCGTCCTGCGGCGGATGCGGATCGAGCTCGGCGGGCGCCATCTCGGCCCGTGGGTGGCGGCGGTGCTGACCGGGATCCTGTTCGGGCTCGCGCACACCGGGTCGGCGTCGTCGCAGTACCTGATCCCGCTCGGGTTCCTCGGCTTCGTGCTGTGCCTGGTGCGCTGGCGCACGGGGTCGCTGTATCCGTGCATGGCGCTGCACTCGATCAACAATTCGCTCGCGTTGGGCGTCAACCAGCTGAAGTGGAACGGCGGCGAGATCGTGGCGCTGATCGTGGGCGCGCTGGTCGTGATCGGCGCGCTCACGGGTCCGCTCGCGGGTCGTTCGCTGCAGTTGGGCTGATCGGGAGCGGTCAGGGTCGATCGGGGGTGTTGGGGCGCGATCGTGGGGCTGTTGGGGGTGTGGCGGCGGGGCGGGCTCGCGGCTGGTTTACTTTTCGCTTGTGAGGAACCTCGTGACCGCGATTGTGACCGCGATCGCGATGCTTGTCGCGGCCGGCGCGTTCGCTGCCGCGCCGGCCGTGGCCGCCTCGGGCACCGGTCCGGCCACGGGCGTCGCCGCTGCGCCGCAGGCGGTGGTCAGCTTGTCGCTGCCCGACGCGTTCGTCGTCTCCGGCCAGCCCGTGACGGTGCCCAAGCGGGTCGTGCACGTGGTTGGCACGGTGCGCCCCTACGTCCCCGGCCAGTCGGTCAAGGTGCGGACGTTCCTCGCGGGACGGCTGCTGAAGTCACAGCGGGTGCCGATCGCTGCAGCCGGGGGCGGCGCGTACGGCGCCTTCAGAGCTGCCGTCTCGAGCCCGGCGGCGGGCGAGCTGACGGTGGTCGTCGGCCATTCGCGCACGACCACGCTGCAGAGCTTCATCGCTCGGCGCGGCCTGCCGGCGCTGGACGAAAACGTCGGCTTTGGCGCCACGGGCCGGTTCGTGGCGCTGCTCCAGCAGCGCCTCGCGGCGCTCCACTTCTACATCCCGCAGACCGGCGTCTACGACGAGGGCACGGGGCTCGCGCTCGATGCCTACCACCGGCTGCTGGGCTGGGGCACCTACCAGACGCTCGATCCCAAGACCGTCAGCTGGTTGCTCGACGGGTTTGGCAGCTTCAAGGTTCGCTACCCCGGTGACGGCAAGCACGCCGAGGGCGACATCGGCGACCAACTGCTGGCGCTGATCGACGGCTCGAAGGTGTTTGCGATCTATCCGATCAGCTCCGGCAAGCCGTCGACGCCGACGGTCCTCGGCCGCTTCAGCGTCTACTCGAAGGTCCCCGGTTACCTGCCCGACGGGATGTACTACTCGAACTTCTTCATCGGCGGCTACGCAATCCACGGCTACGACCCGGCGCCCGACTATCCGGCCAGCCACGGCTGCATGCGCCTGCCGATCGTCGACGCGATCTCGGTCTACAACTGGATCCAGTACGGCGACCGCGTCGACGTGTACCTCTGAGCGGCGATGACGCCCACCGCCGGGAGCGACGCGCGCGAGCGGCTGCTCGCTGCACTGCGCGAGCACGCGCTCGTGATCGGCGAAGTGACCCTGACGAGCGGCGCCACGGCGCGGTACCTCGTCGACGCCAAGCGCGCGATCCTGCTCCCGGCCGGCTTTCAGGCGCTCGCTGAGCTGGTCGCCCGGCAGGCCCGGCGCTGGGGCGCGACGGCCGTCGGCGGCATGACGATGGGCGCTGACCCGATCGCCTGCGCGGCGCTCGCGGGGGGAGCCGATGTGAAGGCGTTCTTCGTCCGCAAGGAGGTCAAGCAGCACGGGCTCGCGCGGCGGATCGAGGGTCCGCTGCTGCAGCGCGGCGACCGGTGCATGCTGGTCGAGGACGTGGTCACGACTGGCGGCTCGACGATCCGGGCGTTTGCGGCGATCAACGAAGCCGGACACGAGGTGTGCGGCGTGCTGGCGATCTGCGACCGCCTCGCCGGCGGCGCGGAGGCGATCGCCACAGCGACCGGCGCGCCGTTCCAGGCGCTGACGACGATCGACGAGGTCTACCCCGGGCGCCCCGACCGGGCCGCCTAGCGCGCCTCAGCCTTGGCCGCGGGTCCCTAGTGCGGCAGCGTCTGGCACGCCGGCAGCCGCTGGTGGCGCGCCTGCACCCTCCAGCCGCCCGTGCTGATCGGCGTGTAGAGCACGATCGGGCGGCCGCTGGCGATCGCCGGCGTGTACTTGTACCCGACGGTCGCCACGTTGACGTGCAGGTTCCAAGCGAGGATCGTCTGGTACTCGAGCCGCGTCAGCGGCTCGCCGCACGGGCGCAGCCGCGCGGCGCCGCCGAGCCGCGAGATCGCGCCGGCGAGCTTGTCGATCTCCGCCGTGCGCGCGCGCTGGTCGCGAAGGTCCTTGTGCTCGGTGCGCGCGTGTGACAGCGCCGCCGGCGCGAGGCTGAGGCACAGGACCACGACGAGCGCGGCGCCCGCCCACCCCGGCAGCCGCAACAGCCCAGGGTTGGCCAGGACCCGACCGACGAGCACGCCTGCGATCACGACCGTGACGGCGCCGGCGCCGAACATGTACCGCTGCAGGCCGGGCCAGCCGTGCAGCGAGAACGCGATCTCGAGCGCCACCCACGCGACGACGCCGGCGGCCAGCGCCAGCGTGATCCGGTCGCGGCGCCACAGCGCCAGCGCCACCGACAGCAGTGCCGCAAGGTCCAGCGGCGCCGCTTGCATCGTCAAGTAGCGCCCGATCGTGCCGAAGAACTTGTCGCTGTGCAGCGCGCGGCCCGATCCGAATGCGTTGGCGCCGGCGACGAACGGGCTGCGCGAGCTCAGCGCCGGGATGCCGAACCACAGCGCCACGATCACGAGCAGCCCGCCGGCCAGCAGCCAGCGCATCGACGGCACCGCCCGCCACGCCCACAGCCAGTAGAGCCCGAGGAACAACCACACCTCGGGTCGTCCGAGTGCCGCCAGTGCGCCGAGCACGAACGCCGAGCGCGGACGGCCCGAGAGGTGGCAGTCGATCGCGCCCAGGCACAGCGAGACGATCATCGGGTCTGACTGGAAGCTGAGGATGTAGTGCCAGTAGTCGGTGATTCCGAACACAGCCAGCCCGGCGAACGCGGCGGCGACGAACCCCGCGTAGCGGCGCTCGGGTGACGCGGCGGTGAGCCGGTAGGCGATCCGGCCGGCGAATGCGACGCCGCTCAAGGACACCGCCACCGACGTGATCATCCAAAGCCACAGCTCGTAGTGGCCGGCGATCGCATACGGCGTCGTGAACAGGTACGGCAGCGGCTTCCAGGACGGCGCCGCGTTCGTGTTCAGGTTGCCGGCGAGCGTCTGGTGGCCCCACACCAGCCAGCCGTAGGGATCAAAGCCCGGGCGGGTGCGGGCCCAGAGCACGATCGCGGTCGAGAGGGCGAG
>JBEKRJ010000174.1:0-8009 GCA_049518835.1 Solirubrobacteraceae bacterium | reverse complement strand
ATCCCCGTAGCGAGTCATCGACCGAGGGGAACGAGATTCATGTCCGATATCGGCAACGGTTACACCGGTCGCGCCGACGTAGTCATCGTCGGAGGAGGTTCGGCGGGTGCCGTCCTAGCGGCCCGCCTCAGCGAGGATCCGACGCGGTCGGTGCTGCTGCTTGAGGCCGGCAGAGCCTATGGCTTGGATGGCTATCCGGACGACCTGCGAGACGCTGCGCACGTCCCGGCCGACCCCGAGCATGAGTGGGGCTTCACCGCCCGCGGTGGAGCCGCCGCTCCGGAGATCGATGCCGCGCGCGGCAAGGTGCTCGGCGGCTGCTCGGCCCACAACGCCACGGTCGCGATGCGCGCACGACCGAGCGACGTCCGCGACTGGCAACGTCATGGCCTTGACGATTGGACGATTGAGGACGTCGACGAAACGTTCCGGGAGATGGAGAACACGCCCGACGGCGACGACGGCTACCACGGGCGCACGGGACCGTTCCCGATACGACACCAGAAGTACGACGATCTGACCACCTCGTTGCGCGGGTTCATCGACGCGACCGTGGCGGAGGGGTTCTCCCGGGTCGATGATTTCAATGGGCCGAATCCGAGCGGCGTCGGCGGGTACCCGGTCAACGTCATCGACGGCGTGCGTCAGAACACCGGCATCGTCTATCTCACCGAGGAGGTCCGCAACCGCCCCAACCTCAAGATCTCAGGGAATGTGCTCGTCGATCGCGTTCTGTTCGGTCAGCGCCGAGCGGTCGGCGTTGTCACGGCAAGCGGTGCTGAGATTCCTGCGGGCGAGGTGATGCTCTGCGGCGGCACATACGGGGGTCCGGCGATCCTGCTGCGGTCTGGCGTCGGCCCGGCGGCCGATCTGGCGGAGCTGGGGATCGACGTCGTGGCCGATCTGCCCGTCGGGCAACACCTCCAGGACCAGCCGTTCTACTACAACGGGTACGCTCTGAAAACGGATGCGCTCGACATGCGACCGGCGGTCGGCGCCTTGCTGTGGAGGCAGTCCAGCGAAGCCCGCGGCGACGAGCTGGACGTGCACATCGCTGTGACGCATCTCCTGCCTCCGCAACTCAGCCCGACCGGCGGCGCGATCTCGCTGAGCGTCGCCGTCGTCAAGCCCGACTCTCGCGGAGCTCTACGGCTGCGCAGCCGCGACCCGCGCGAGCAGCCCGAGATCGACTGCAACTTCCTGGCCGAGGACAGGGACGCGCGCCGGATGCTCGAAGGGGTGAAGCTGGCCCGCAAGATCGGCCGCAATCCGGCTCTCGCTCAGTTCCTCGAGCTCGAAATCTTCCCCGGCGACGCAGTCGGAGACGACCAGCTCGCCGACGTGATCGCTTCCAACCTGGCTTCCTACGGGCACCCAGTCGCGACGGCGCCGATGGGCGGACCCGAGGACCCGTGGGCGGTCGTGGACTCGCACGGCGCTGTCAAGGGAATCGACGGACTTCGTGTCGTCGACGCGTCGATCATGCCGGTCGTTACATCGGTGGCGCTGAACCCTACGACGATCATGATCGCCGAGCGGATCGCCAAGGCGGTCTACGCAAGCGAGTCGGGGCCGATCCATCGCGGAGTCCAAGCGGCTCCGACAGCCTGAGCGGCTAACCGACATTCCGTCGAATCGCCCGCGACCGATTGAGGACAACGGTCAACCGAGACAAGGAGACCCGATGGCTTACACAGTGCCCGACCTTCGCTACCCCTTCGAGGCTCTCGAGCCCCACATCGATTCCGAGACGATGCACTTGCATCATGACAAGCATCACCAGGCCTACGTCGACAAGGTCAACGCGGCTCTCGAAGGCACCGAGTTCGCGGACCAGCCGACCGAAGAGGTTCTGAGGTCACTGGGCATGATTCCCGACGACAAGCGCACCGCCGTGCGCAACAACGGCGGTGGCCACCACAACCACAGCTTGTTCTGGGATTGGATGAGCCCCCACGGCGGCGACGAGCCCGACGGCGACCTGGCGAGCGCGATCAACGCCGCGTTCGGGTCGTTCGCGAACTTCCAGACCGAGTTCAAGGAGGCGGGCGTCAACCGCTTCGGCTCGGGCTGGTCGTGGCTGATCCATGACGGGGCCGGGCTGGCGCCGTATCGACCGCGAACCAGGACAACCCGGTCTCCGACAAGCGCACGCCGCTACTCGGCGTAGACGTCTGGGAGCACGCCTACTACATCAAGTACCAGAACCGCCGTCCCGACTACATCGACGCGTGGTGGCACGTGGTCAACTGGGCGAAGGTCGGCGAGCTTTACGCCCGGGTCGTCTAGGTGGCTCATCGAGCCAGGATGGAGACCGCTCGCTCGACCTTCCGTGCGCCTTCAACGCACTCGCTCTGCGACCAGCAGGTGGCGGCTCAACGAGAGCCATCCGCAGCAAACACAACCTAGTCCCTCCTCCGACTGGAGATCACGATGAAGCTGAACAACAAGATCGCACTCGTTACTGGCTCGACCAGCGGGATCGGAGCGGCGACGGCGCGCGCGCTGGCCGGCGAGGGCGCACACGTGATCGTCGCCGGCCGCGACGAAGCGCGGGGCCGGTCGGTCGTCGAGTCGATTCGCGCCGACGGCGGGACGGCGGACTTCATCGCCGCGGCGCTACATGACGAGAGCTCGGCGCGGATGCTCGCGAGCGCCGCGCTGGACATCGCAGGCCGGGTCGACATCCTCGTCAACGACGCGGCGATCGGCGTCTTCGGCCCGACCGCTTCAACGACCGAGGAGGTGTTCGACGGCACATACTCGGTCAATGTCAAGGTGCCGTTCTTTCTCGTCGCGGCGCTCGCGCCGGCGATGGCCGAACGGGGCGAGGGCGTGATCGTAAACGTCTCCTCGATGGTCGCCGGATTCGGACTGGCAGGGCAGGCGCTATACGGCTCGAGCAAAGCTGCGATCAGTCTCCTGACCAAGGCCTGGGCTGCCGAATTCGGTTCCACCGGGGTCCGGGTCAACGCCGTGTCCCCTGGTCCCACACGGACCGAAGGCACAGAGGTCATGGGCGACGCGTTGGACCAGTTCGCTGCCGCTTCGCCGGCCGGCCGGGTCGCCTCGCCGCAGGAGATCGCCAACACGATTCTGTTCCTGACCACCGATGCCGCCAGCTTCGTCCAAGGCGCTGTGATCCCGGTCGATGGCGGCCGCGCCGCCGTCTGAGCTCCACGCCGCGCATCGCCGCATAAGGGAATGCAGGAAGAAGGTCAACGCGTAATCGCTGAGAGGAGCGGCGCGTCCCTCGTCGCGGTTCCCGAGCCGCTCCCGAGCGACGTCTCGCCTCACCGACTGAGGCGCGGACTGGTGAGGCTCGCTGCGTTCGTGGCGATCGCGGTGGTGGTAGTGACTCTCGCGCCGGGCCTCGGGGAGTTGCGTAGCCGGTTTGCCCATGCGCAACCGGTCTGGATCGTGATCGCCTGCGGGTTCGAGCTGCTCTCGGTGCTGTCCTATGTTCCGGCTTTCCGGGCCGTGTTCTGCACGCGGATGAGCTGGGCCACCAGCTACAAGATCGGGGTCGCCGAGGAGGGCGCCGGCTCCCTGTTCCCGCTCGGCGGCGCAGGCAGCTTGGCGCTAGGGGTCTGGGCGCTACGCCGCGGCGGAATGCCCGATGAGGAGATCGCGCGCAAGACGGTCGCCTTCTTCCTCCTGACAAGTGCTCCGTCCGTCGTGATGCTCTTGCTCTTGGGCGCCGGCCTGGCGACAGCCATCCTCCCCGGCGGCGGCGGGATCCCTCTCACCGTGCTCCCCGCGGTGGTCGCCGCGGGGGCAATCGCGGCGACGCTCGCCTTGCGCCGGCTGGCACGCATGGCCGAGGCGCGCATAAGGCGGCAGCGTGAGGGGTCGAGATGGGTTCGCCTCGCTCCGGCGTTGTCAGCCACGTCTGACGGCGTCGATGAGGCGCTACACCAATTGAGGCGAGCTAACCCGCTCCTGCTCATCGGACTCGCGGGGTACTTGGTCTTCGACCAGCTCACTTTCTGGGCGAGCTTCCGGGCGGTGGGAGCCTCGCCAGACGTGGCTCTCATCTGGATGGCCTACCTGATCGGCCAGCTCGGCAACTGGCTTCCGGTTCCCGGCGGGATCGGCGGGACCGAGCTCGGGCTCGTGGGAGCACTAGTCCTCTACGGGTTGCCCGCCGTCACCGCGACCGCGGCGGTTCTGCTCTACCGCGTGATCGAGCTGTGGATTCCCGCCGGCCTGGGGATCGCCGCGTTCGTGCAGCTGCGCCTGCTGCTGAGGCGAGAGACCGAGGCAATCGAACTGTGCAAGCCGGGCGACATCATCGACATCGTCGGCTTCGGGCTCGCGACCATCGATCGGTCCGGGGTGAAATCGACCGCGAGCGCCGTGCGCGCGCCCGCGGCTAGAACGACCGGTGACTGAGCCGGGCCCTCGCGGCCAGAGCCGATCCTCTCTGGCGGCTGCGCCGACCGGTGTGAGCGCGCAACTCCTCGGGGCTCAGGGTCAGTTGATCAGTCCGAACCGCGGTACCTTGGCGACGGCCCCGGCGCGGTTGCGCACATCAAGCTTCGCGTAGATGCTCGTGAAGTGAGTCCTGACCGTTGCGGGGCTCAACCCAAGCGTCTCGGCCAGTTCGGGAACGCCGAGTCCATCGGCCTCGAGCCCGAGCACCTCAATCTCTCGGCGCGAAAGCGACACCGAGTTGTCTCGGCGCTTGTCCTCGACCGGCTCGAGCTCGTCCCCGGGCCAGTCGGCCGGGGCGAACACGACCACGTGGAGCCCGACATTCGCCAATCTGCGCTGGATCGCGCCACTGCTGATCCAGACTGAGACTGGGTCGCACGAGGTGTTGCTGGACGACGCGACGGGTCTCGCCACGACCGCTGCGGCCGACGTCGCCGTCCGACTCGATGTGACCCCGGGAGTCCCACACGTCTTCCAGTCCTTCGCCGGACTTCTCGACGAGGGCGCGGCCGCACTCGCCCGCGCTGGCGGCTTCCTTCAGGCCCACTTCGAGCCCGCCCTTTGATGCGTCCCGCGTCAGCCGTGCGCCGCGGCGAGCGCGGTCGCGATCTCGGACGGATTGGCGGGTCCGGCGTCGCCGGAGATCGTCAGCGTTGTGAAGTTGTCGAACGATCCGCTGGCGCCCTGGCCGAACAGGCGCGTTTGGCCGGCAGCATTGGGGGCTGGCGGGGTCGGCGCCGGGATTGAGACGCTCAGCTCCGGAGCGCCCGGGTGTTGGAACGGGAACGCGTCCAGCAGCGAGAACAGGCCGTGACCGAAACGGACCGAGTCGAGTTGGTCTGGCCAGCCGCCCTCCGGAGCCGAGAGAAGGGTAGATGCCGGTGAACGACGCCCCTTGCTTATCGAGCGGGATCCCGATATTCCCGACGTGCACCATTGGTTGGTGATCAAGGAAGTAGTCGACCCAAGCGCCCGTCGTGACGAGTCAGCGCGATGGCGACGTGATGCCACACATCCGCCCTGACCGGAACTTCCCGAGTGACCTGCGTGTACATCTTTTCGATGCCGACCTCGGTGGCTTCGCGGCATTCCGGATTCGAGACGTTCCCAGTGACCGTGCTCGGCAGTCGTTCGATCAGGGCGAACGCCGTCTCCGAGGCGATAAACCAATCGAACAGTTGGCCCGTGCAGAAGTCGAGCACGTTCATCACGAGCGCGGCTTGCTGTCCTCGCAGGCGTCGCGCGGTGTACCCCGGCGGCGTCGGTGGATTGGCCGGATCAAGCCAGGATCCCGAGGGGCCGTAGATACCGTGCTGGATCAGGTCGGGCACGGTACGCGGAGTTGAGGCATTGACGTCCGACGAGAGCACGAGCGTCCCGCTGGTGGGTACCGGAAAAGTCTGCGAGGAGACAGCCATGTACTTCAAGTGGTCGTTGACGCCGACGTCAGACGTCGTCTGGAACGGGACCGCGCCCAGGCTCAGGTATCCACCGCCGAAGTTGCGCGTGTCGTTGACAGCCATCTCTCCCAAGCCGTACGGCAACAGCCGCTCTCGGCGTAGTCCGTCAGCGAGTAACCGGGCGTATCGAAGTTGTCGTAGACCTGAAAAGTCAGGCTCACGGTGTCGGCCAATCGCGTGGCGGGTCGCGCCGACTGCGAGCGCGTGTGGCGCCGGCCGCGAGGTCACTCAGGCGGGCGTCGATTGCTGCCACCTCGGCTTCGAAGCCTGTGATTGCCTGGTGTATGTGTCGGTTGCGGGCGTAGACCTCGGCGCGCAGTCCGCCCGCCCGCTGCCTCAACGTTCCGATGACTGCGTTGACGCGTCGTGCCCTCTGTGTCAGACGGTCGAGCTCGAGCTTGGCGCCGAGTGTCTCGGCCCTACCGGGTGTGACCGTGGCTGGGGCTCATGCTTTTCGCGCTACCTCTCGTACGTGCAGCCGACGGACTTCTCGTTGCGTGTGGATCCGCGAAGCGGTCGGCTGCTTCGGACGAGAAGCGTCCATGCGAGATGGGTGATTCGTCATCGCCGGATCCTGGTGATCCCGGAGCGCGGATGGCCCATGACCAGTCGGCTTGGAGGCGCAGTCGGGTGCGGGGCCGCGCCGGAGGAACCGGATGGTGCGGCGCAGTAGTCAGGCGAAGGAGGCCGTGAGCTTGGATCACCAGGATCCGGCGACGACGGCTCACCTGAACCGCTGGGAGATTGTTGAGACCGAACACGGGCGCAAGCGACAGAAAGGAACGACATGACCAGTAACGAGACATCCGTTCGCAACGCGTATGCGATTGCAGAGGCGAAGGACATTCAGGGGTGGATCGACTGTTTCGTTCCCGACGGCGTCTTCGTCGACAACTCGATCGCGGTGACCTACCGGGGTCCAGACGTGGCCAAGCCGGTCGAATACTACGGTTCAGCCTTCTCAGACATGCATCGTGAGCTTTACGACGTCTACGTCAGCGGTGACGTCGTTGTGGTCCAGCTCGCGCTGCAGGGTACACACGACGGGGCGCTCCGTCTCCCCTTCGGCATGCTGCCTGCGACCGGCGAGCGCATGGACGCTCCCTGCTGTGACGTGTTCAAGCTCGTTGACGGCAACATCAAGGAGTTCGACTGCTACCCGGAGGCCAGCGTGATCTTGAGCCAGCTGGGCGTCCTGTCGAACATGGGTGCCGTGCTTGAGCCGCTGGCCGCTTAACCGCCTGGACGATCAGCCCGCTGGGCTCGCTGGCGGCGTGCGTTGGGAATCATCGGAATCAGGTGATGACCTCTCACCTGACCTTCCGTGAGCCTCGCGACGTCCGCCCCGGGAGAAAAGGAAGCCGACCTCGCAATGACCACTGAAGCGATTCGTGACGCTATCGCAACCACGAGCCTCACCGTAGACCTTCACCACCACGTCATTCCGGACTTCTACTGGGAGACCTCGAACGAGGACGGGAATGCCGCAGGAGGGATCAACCCCCCGCGCTGGAGTCTCGATGGCGCGATCGCGTACCTGGACGAGGCGCGGATCGACGTCGCGGTTCCGTCGATCAGCACGCCGGGCGTACACCTCGGTGACGATGCGGCGGCACGGAAGCTCGCGCGGCAGGTGAATGAGTATCTCGCCGACATCAAACGAGACCGAACAGACCGGTTCGGCGGATTCGCCGCGCTTCCGCTACCGGATGTCGACGGGTCGCTCGAACAGATCGCATACGCGTTCGAGGTCCTCGAGCTCGACGGCGTGTCGGTGATGACCAACGCCGGCGGCAGCTATCTGGGAGACAGCCGCTTCGATCCGATCTTCGCCGAGCTGCAGCGCCGCGCGGCGGTCGTGTTCGTCCACCCGACCGCGTCCCCCGATCCGATCGCGCACACCCTCGGTCTCCCGGATACGCTCCTCGACTACCCGGTCGACACTTCACGCGCGATCGCGAAGCTCCACTACAGCAACACGTTCGCCAGAACGCCGCACGTCAAATACGTGTTCGTGCACGCTGGCGGCACGATCCCATACCTCGCGTCGCGCTTTTCGATCGTCGATGAGATGGACGTCATCCCTGGCGCGCAGGAGCGGGGAGCGTTCGC
>JBEKRJ010000173.1:0-8079 GCA_049518835.1 Solirubrobacteraceae bacterium | reverse complement strand
TCGATTCCACTAATCGGAGATACTCGGCCTCGACCCGGCCGAGCTTTAGCGAGAACTGGCTCGAGCCGATCTCGTGTAGCGGTTGCGCGAGCTGTCTGACCGCAGTCGCATACGCTTGCAAAATCGAAACCGCAGGAGCCCTCTGCCATGTACTCGACCATCCATCAGATCCGCCTCGCCGCCCGGCCCTCGGGCCTGCCGACGGCCTCGGACTGGGAGCTGACGACCGAGCCGGTGCCGTCGCCTCGCCCGGGGGAGTTCGTCGTCTCGGTCTCGTATCTGTCGCTTGACCCCGCGATGCGCGGGTGGATGAACGCGAGCGCGTCCTACGTCGAACCGGTCGAGATCGGCGCGGTGATGCGCGCCGGCGCAGTTGGGCGCGTCGTCGCATCCGAGCACACGGCATACGCCGAGGGCGACTACGTGCACGGGACCTTCGGCGTCCAGGAGTATGCGCGCTCCGATGGCCGCAACGTGATCCTGGTGGATCCCTCGGTGGCGCCGTTGCCGACCTATCTCGGCGCGCTTGGCCTGACTGGCTTGACGGCATACTTCGCGCTGCTCGACGTCGGGCGTCCGAGCGAAGGTGACACGGTGGTCGTCTCGGGGGCGGCGGGCGCGACCGGCAGCGTCGCCGGCCAGATCGCCAAGCTCAGGGGCGCGCGCGCGATCGGGATCGCTGGGGGCGCGGACAAGTGCGCATGGTTGGTCGACGAGCTCGGCTTCGATGCGGCAATCGACTACAAGTCTCAGGACGTCGCCGCCGCGCTGCGCGAGCATGCGCCGAACGGGGTCAACGTGTTCTTCGACAACGTCGGCGGCGACATCCTCGACGCGGTGCTGACGCGCCTCGCGCGCGGTGCGCGGATCGTGATCTGCGGGGGCATCTCGCAGTACAACGCGCAGGAGCCGACCGGCCCGAAGAACTACCTGGCGCTGATCGCAGCACGCGCGTCGATGACCGGGATGCTCGTGTTCGACTACGCCGACCGCTACGCGCAAGCCACCGCCGAGCTGATGGAGTGGCTGCGCGACGGACGCCTGATCTCACGCGAGCAGCTCGTCGAAGGCGGCGTGAAGGCGTTCCCCGACGCGCTGCTGAAGCTGTTCGCCGGCGAGAACACCGGCAAGCTCGTCGTCGCCGTGCCGTAGCGCCGACCCGACACGTCGCGCCGGCGCCGCGGACAGCGGCGCCGATACCCGCCCGCCGCCGCCGCGCGGCGGGCTACAGACTCGAATGGACGCTGAGCGTCGGAAGGTCAAGTGCGGGACCGCAGGACGGGTGCCGATCGGAGGCTCAGACAACACCACCCGCCCAAGGACGGGCGCTGGGTTGCCTGATCCACATGCACCCAATCATCGGCACTCGCAAACGGAATTTGAGTTCGACCACCGACATGCACCTCAGCACTCACACCCGACCCGCCCCCCTACGTGCCCTGCGCGCGATCGCGATCACCGTCGCGCTGGCGGCGACGCTTGGCGTCCCTGCGGCCGCGCTCGCATCCAGCCACGCAGCGGCCCGTCCCGCGACCAGCCCGACGCGCTGGTACAAGCCCGTCGGCGCGGCCGTGAACCTCGCGGCGGCGTTCAACGGCACGACTGGATATCTGACGACGCCAAGCGCGCCGGCGCTCGAGCCCGAGCACACGGATGCGTTCACGGCCGCCTTCTGGGTCAAGCTCGCCTCGACCAACAACAATCCGCTCCCGCGCTTCTGGGAGAAGGACGCGCAGTACATGTGCCTGATGGGCGATCCCACCAACGGTCAGTACCGCCGCATCGGCATGGAGGTGCAAAACCAGACCCTGACCGGCAACACGAACGGCGGGGCGACCGAGTTCTGGGGCTCGACGCGCCTTGACCTCAACACCTGGTATCAGGTCGTCGGGACCTTCAACGGCGCCACCGGACAGGGCCTGATCTACATCGACGGACGCCTGGAGTCAATGCGCACGATCTACCCGTGGCCCGCCGCCCCCAACAACGTCCTGCACACGACCAACACCCAGCCGCTGATGATCGCCAGGCGCCACCAGGACCTGCGCTACAACCTCGACGGCGAGATCGACTCGTTCATGTTCTGGACGCGCGCGCTGAGCCCGGCCGAGGTCGCCGCCACGTACGCCGGCAACCCGCCTTCCGATATGGCGGTGCGCTACGAGTTCGACGGCGACAAGGCGCCGAACGTGCCCGACAGCTCAGCCACCGGCGCCCACCCGGGCCTGCTGATGGGCGGCGCGACGCTGGTGCCCCGATGAGCGACGGCCTGCCAACGCCGCGCCGCGGCCTGGCAGGCAGGCGAGGGGGCGCGCCGCCATCGTTCGGGGCGGCGCGCGCCGGTGTGATCGCCGCTACGGTTCCGAGCCGGTGAGTCCGATCAGCACCGGCAAGCTCGAACCTGTCTCGAGATCGCGTTGAGACGCCGCATCTACCTGATGCGCCATGGCGACGTTGCCTACTTCGCGGACTCCGCGAGGCGGCTCGAGCCTGAGGAAGTCGTGCTCACCGCGACCGGCCACGAACAGGCGCTGCAGGCCGGTCGCGCGCTCGCCGAGGTGCGCTTTGATCGCGTGATCACGAGCGGACTGGAGCGCACGATGCAGACCGCGCGGACGGTCTTGTCGCAGAACAAGCGTCGCGCGCCCGAGCTGGCGCTCGAGGTGTGGCCTGAGCTGCAAGAGCTGCGCTCTGGCGAGGTGAGCGAGATCCCTGACGACGAGCTGGAGGAGTCGTTTCTGGGACCGTTCCGCGGGACTCCACCGCCGACCGCGGCGTACCTGCGAGGCGAGACGGTCGGCTCGCTGGTGGCGCGCGTGGTCGCGGCGATGGCCCGCGTGTTCGCGGACCCCGGCTGGGACACGATCCTGCTCGTGCTCCACGGCGGCGTCAACCGCGCGATCCTGTCGTGGGCGCTCGCTGGACCGACCCAGCTGTTTGCGCAGTTCGAGCAGTCTCCGGGCGCGATCAACATCGTCGACGGCGAGCCGGGGCAGTTCGTCGTGCGCGCCGTCAACCTGACCCCGTATGACGTGCTCCATAGCGGTCCGCGAACGACCACCGTCGAAGTGATCCTCGACGAGTACCGGGCCTTCAGGAAGGCCTTATAGGCCCGGCTGTCGGCACCGGCTCTCCGGTCGCCGTGAGCAGCCCGCTGTCGATCGCCTCCACGCTTGCGGTGATTCGCAGGCGCTCGGCCTGCACCGGGTACGTGCGCGAGAGCTTCTCGAGCTCTGAGCGTAGGAACGCGAGACCGTCGTCGAGCTGCGCCTCGCCGGCGGCGGCGCGCCGGGGCACGCCCATCGCCGAGTTGACGCGCGCTTGGGCCATCGGCCACGTGTAGGCCGGGTCGATCACCCGGCGCAACTGCGCCCAGCGCCGGGCCAACCGGTCCAGCGCCCGCCGCTTGGCCTCGATCCGTCGGTGGGCCGGGACGGGTGCGATCGAGGTCGCGCCGGGTGCATCACCCGCGCCGGCGACGGGTGCGCCACCGACGCCGGGGCCGTGCGGCGGCTCGGCGCGGCTCGCGACCCGCTCCCTGCGCACGAACTCGAGCACCGCGCGCAGCGCCCGTTCCGGCTGACCGAGGTCGCGCAGCAGCCGTCGTCCGGCCAGCACCTCGTCGTGCGTGTAGTGCACGCCCGCGATGATGATCCCGCCCGCCTGGACGTCGGCGCCCAGCGCCTCGAAGTCCGCGCGCCGGCCGAAGCCCGGCGGCGGCTCGACGTCATACGCGGCTCCGAGATCGTCGCTGACCTGCTGGCGAAGCTCGATCTCGACTCGTTCGGCCAGCGCCTTGAGCGTCGGGTCGGCCGGCATCAAGACCGTCGCAAGCAGGTCGCCCGCGTCCTTCACGCGCCGACGGACGATGCGCCCGACGGCTTGGCGGAAGAACAGCTCGGTGCGCTTGACGGTCGCGTAAACGGCCACGATCAGCCGCGGTACGTCGACGCCCTCGCTGACCATGTTGACGGCGACCAGCCAGCGCGGCGCGTCGTCGCCGCCACGCGCAAAACGCTCGATCCGGGCGTGCGCACCGGCCTCGTCGCTGACCACGACGACGGGCTTCTCGCCGGTGATCGTTCGCAGCAGCTTGCCGACCGCCCGCGCGTGCGTGCGGTCGTCGCAGAGCACCAGCCCGGCCGCGTCGGCCACGACCTCGCGGACCTTGCACAGGAGCACGTCGGCTTCGCGCAGCATCTGTGGCAGCAGCGGCGTCGCCGGATCGATCGCGGTCCGCAGCCGCCTCGCGTCGTCCTGCTGGTCGAGCTCGTCGGCGAACGCCGCAATCGTCTGCTGCTCGTCGACGCGCCAGCGCAGGGTCGCGTCGAGCAGCCGAAACGCCAGCGGCCGGCAAACGTCGTCGGTGACCGCGTCACCGTAGCCGTAGACGTAGTCGGGGGCGCAGCGGCGCTCCTCGTCGTACGCGACGAACGGGATCGCGCGCGCGTCGGAGCGAAACGGCGTGCCCGACAGCGCAAGCCGCCGGGAGGCGGCGCCAAACGCCGCCTGCAGGGCGGTGCCCCACGTCGCCTGATCGCCGGCGTGGTGAATCTCGTCGAGGATCACGAACGTCGGCCGGCGCAGATGGTGCGCGAACAGGTCCGGAGCCGACGCTACCTGCTGGTAGGTGACGGCGACGCCGGCGAGCTCCGGGCGCCACGCCCCGTCGGCGTTGCGCCAGCGCGGATCGAGGTGCAGGCCGACCAGGTCGGCGGCGTCCGCCCACTGTGCGCGCAGCGCGACCGTTGGGCAGACGACGATCACCTGCTCGGCGGCGTCTGCCCGCGCCGCATGACAGGCGGCTAGCGTCTTGCCCGCGCCGGGCGTAGCGACGAGCAGGAAGTCGCGGCCGGCCGCCGCGGCGTGGCGCTCCAGAAATGCCTGCTGCCACGCGCGCAGCCCGGCGGTCGACGGACGGCCGGCGCCGATCGCCAGTTGTTGCGCGGGCGCGCCGCCGTCGGCGCTGCTCATGTGCGGCTGCCCTTGCGCAGGTTGCAGCGCGGGCACAGCGCCTGGCCGTTGGCTGGCTCGGTCGTTCCCCCCGCGGCCACCGGCGTCACGTGGTCGGCGTGCCAGCGCGGCGCAAGCGGCGCGCCACATTCGGCGCAACGCCCGCCCGCAGCCAGAAACAGCGCCACCCGCGCCGCGGATCCAAACCTCCGAGCAGCCATTGCCAGCAGTGTCGCAAGCTGCCCCGATCGCCGGCGGCTGACCGCGCGCCCGACACCGCTCACGACCGCGCGGCGATCGCCCGCGCGAGGTAGCTCTGGCCGGCGTGCAGGACGATTGTCACGCGGCGTACGAAATCGCTGACCAGCACGGTGCCGCGGCGGACCGAGGTGAACGTGCCGTTGCAGCGATCGCTGACCGTCCAGACTGTGCCGCGGACGGTCGCGGCGCTGTAGCGGCCACGGGTCCGGAACTGCCCGTTGCGGTCGCTGGCGCGGAGGGTCTGGAGGACCTTGGCGCTCACGGCCGCGTGGGCGACGCCGGGGTCCTCGGCCGCAGCGTGCCCCTTGCACGAGGCGTAGCTGGGCGCGCCCTTGAACGCGCCCTCGAGCAGCGACAGGGTGGTCAGGCCCTTGCTCAGTCCGGATCGTTGTTGGGCCAGGCTGAACAGCGCGCCGCCGAACGTGCCCGTCTGCAGCTTCCCGTGCCTGACCCCGGGAGCGGCGGTCAGCTGCAGCGTGCCACGGCGCGCGTCGACCTCCGAGCCGACCGGGATCTGACGGGCCTCGGTCAGCGGGACGAAGCCCTGCCCCTTCGTGACCGCGGCGGCCGCGACTGCTTCCCCGTTGGGCGCGAACCGCGTGCCCTTCGGGGGCTTGATCAGCACGAGCCCTGATACGGGCGCGACGTCGAACGACCTGTCGAGCACCGGTGGCGGCGGCGGCGGGTCCCGCGGCGTCGTGAACGGCATGTCCTGGCCGAACGTGGTGCCGGCGCTGTTGCCGGCGACCAGCCGCACGTGGTACAGCGCGTTCGGGACCAGGTCCGAGACTCCCGCCGACATCGCCACGGGCGAGAAGCCGGCTCCCACCGGCTGGGCCGCCGTAGCTTGGTCGTAGACCGCGCCGGCCTCACCCGGCTCGCTGTAGCGCGCGTCCAGCCCGTACTGGAAGTAGGCGGTGGTCGGCAGGCCGTCCGCCGTGACTGAACCCGCAAGGCTCGCAGCGGTGCTCGCGCTCACCGACGGGGTGCTGGTGACGGCCGTCGGGGCCGCCTGATCGTCGATCCTGGTCTGCAGCTGCCACGCCGCCTCGCCGCCCCCCGACAGCGAGATGTCCCAGTCGATCCCGGCCCCGTTGTCTTGGTAGGTCGCGCAGTCACAAGTGTCGGGCAGATCGCCGTTCTGGTTGGCGATCGCATTCCAGATGTTGTTGAAGTAACCCTCGACGTACGCCGCCGTGGTCGCGCCCGGCAACGGCAGGAACTCCTCGAGCGCCGAGCCGGGCGCGTCGTTGGCGATCGAGGTGCACGCCGCGGTGCCTGGCTCGAGCGCGCCGTAGCCGGCATCGTTGCCGTGCACGAAGCAGTCGCCGGCGTGGTAGAGCCGGCCCGTGAACGCTGCCTGGCCCTCGTTGGTGACGGTCACCGCAGTGTCGTAGGCGTCGCTGCCGACGACGTAGCTGTCGATCTCGGTGATCCGCAGCTGTACCGGTCCGTCGGTGGCGCCAACGACCGTCGTCACCTCGTACGGGCTCGACGCGGTGCCCGAGCCGGTCGCCGTCTGGCTGACGGGCGCAAACGGCGTGTAGTCCGGGACCTGACCGAACGGCGCAGATGTGCTCCCGGGGTGATTGGCGAAGTCCGGGCCGAATAGCGCCCTCGAAACGCCGCTTGCTGGATTGACCGCGACGAACGTCCCGCAGTCTCCCGGAGCCGCGTTGGCGGGATAGAAGTCGTCGCCGGCGTGGGCCGCGTCGGCGGCCTGGCAGCCCAAATCGTTGCCGATCCAGATGTCAGTCAGCGGGCCGCTGGAGTGGATGTCGGCGGCGGGCGTTTGCGCGTTCGCGGCCGGCGCGACGATCAACGCCACCAGCGCCGCAGCGATGAGCGCCACCAGCCTCGCAGCCGTCACCAGCCGCGTCGCGCCTGTCCTGCACGATCCGGGCGGGGCGGACACGTTCGTCGCGGACGGGTCGAGCGTCGTCACGGGCGGCTGAGCTGCAGCGGCCAAGGGCGCGTCATTCAATCAAATCATCACGGTCATCCGCGCGCCGGCGGTCCGCCGGCGCGCTCACCACATCCCAGAGGGCGCGGGCCGGACCGCGATCGTCACGTCGACGATCGCGCACAGCCGCTGGTGCTGATCGCGGAACTCGTGCCCCCACAGCCATTCGCGGTGATCGTGAAAGCGCAGCTGCGCCGCCACGTCGACGACGCCCGAGGTGACCGGGCGCAGAAAGCTGGCCGAGTTGCTCAACCCAGCGCCGATCAACCCATCACGCCAGACGGCGTGCACGGTCGCCACCGATGCCACGGTCTCGGCAACCGCCGAATAGACGCCGCCGTGCAGCAGGCCGAGCGGCTGCTTGAGGTTCTCGCGGACCTCGAACCTGACGTGCGCCGAGCTGGCGGTCAGGTCGATCCACTGCAGGTCGAGGAAGCCCTCGAACGAGCGCTCGATCGCGATCGCGGGCGGGGGCAGCGCGTCGAGGCCCCAAGGCGATTCGGGCATTGCCGGGATGCAACCCGCCGGCGGCCGACTCAGGCGCCGACGAACGCCGGCGGGCGCTTCTCGACGAATGCGTTCAGGCCTTCGGCGGCATCCCTGGAGCGGAACAACTCCTCGATCAGCTGCGCCTCCAGCGCGAGCCCGTCCTCTAGCGTGCGCTGGCTGCCGTCGTGGACGCAGCGCTTGATTGCAGCGGTTGCCAGCGCCGGCCCGGCGGCGAAGTACTCGGCGTACTCGCGCACGCTCGCCTCGGCCTCGGCGGGGTCGTACACCGCCGCCACCAGGCCCCATGCATGCGCTTGCTCGACCGAGAACGTGCGTCCCGTGAGCAGCAGGTCGATCGCCCGCGACGGCCCGAGCAGCCGCGTCAGCCGCTGCGTGCCGCCGTTGCCCGGCAG
>JBEKRJ010000172.1:0-8094 GCA_049518835.1 Solirubrobacteraceae bacterium | reverse complement strand
ATCTCGCCGGCCGTGATGCCGATCGTGTTCGCCGTCGCGCTGATGTTCGGCGGCATCACGCAGTTCATCGCCGGCTTGATCCAGATCAGGAGCGGCAAGTCGTTCGCAGGCATGGTGTTCGCCGGCTTCGGCGCCTTCTGGATGTCGCTGTTCGCCTATGCGGAGTGGTTTGCAAGGACCGTGCCGCCCGCGCAGGCCGGTCATGCCCTGGGCCTGCTGCTGTACGCGTTCGGCATCTTCGGCGTCGTCATTCTCGTGACCTCGCTGCGCTCGAACGTGTTCATCGTCGTGATCACGGTGTTCGTCGTCTCATCGCTGTTCCTGTGCGCGGCGGGCAGCTATGGCGCGCACCCGACGCTCACGCACTGGGGCGGGTACACGGGCCTGATCGTCGCGGCGCTCGTGTTTTATCTAGCGCTCGCCGAGCTGTGCGAGATCGTCTACGAGCGGACCGTGCTACCGATCTGGCCGCTGAGCAAGGCCTGACTGTCGTGCTCCGTTGACGCCGTGGCGGCTGCGGTCCGTCGCCACGGCCGCCCTGGGTGGGGCGTCGCGGGGGTCCCACGGCCGCCGTGGCGGTTGCGGGGGTCGCCACCGCGGCCGGCAGGTAGCTGCCCGACCGGCTAGGGACCCCAGGCCGCGGGGCTCGCTGCCAGCTCGCGCAGGGCGCGTGCCACGTGGACCATCACCATCCGCTTGCGATATGCCAGCGGCAGGTCCAGGGCGTCCATCGGCTTGGTCGCCGACATCGCGTTCTCGGCCGCCGCGACAATCGCCTCCTCGGTCAGCGCCGCGCCGACGAGCAGCTGCGCCGCGGCCGGCACCGGAAGCGGGGCGGTCGCGACCGCCCCGAGCACGATCCGCGCCTCGGTGCAGGTCCCGTCGGGATCGGTGCGGACCGCGGCGGCCACTCCCAGCAGCGGGAAGTCGATCGCTCCCCGGCGGCGGAACTTCACGTACGTCGCCCGCAGGCCGTCGGCCGGCGGCAGCTCGAGTGCGGTCAGCACCTCGTCGCGGCGCTTTTGCAGGTAGTCGATCCCATCATCGATCGTGTAAAGCTGTGCGACCGGCAGCGTCCGCTCGCCGCGCGCGCTGAGCAGCCGCACCGAGGCGCCGAGCACGTGCGCCACCGGCGCCAGGTCGGTGGACGAGACTGCCCAGCAGCGGTCGCCGCCCGGCGCCAGCCGGCACACGTCGCCGTCGGCCTTCATGCAGAAGCCATGGGCGCAACGGCGGTCATACGGCAGGTCGTAGTAGTTGCACCGCGTGTCGACGCACATGTTCCCACCGACGGTGCCGGCGTTGCGGATCTGTGGGCTGGCGACCAGCGACGCGGCACGCGCAAGCGCCGGATAGCGAGCGACGATCGCGCTCGCGCCGGCGACCTCGTGCAAACGGGTCCCAGCGCCGACCGTCACGCCGCCGTTGGCATGGATGCCCGACAGCTCTGACACGCCGCGCAGGCCGACCAGCACCTTTGGCTCGAGTTGGCGGCGCTTCATCTTCGGGTACAGGTCGGTGCCGCCGGCGACGAGCTGGGCGTCCGAGTGCTCTGCCAGCGCCAGCGCCGCCTGCGCCGCGGTGGACACGGGCACAAACGTAAACCGCGGCAGCCGCATCACAGCGCCCCCACCTCCTGGCCCGGCAGCGCGGCGGGCGGGTCGACCTTGATCGGCTCGCCGTAATCGAACTCCGGCATCCGCTTGGGGCCTACGCGCGGCTCCTTGCCCTGCGCCTGTTGCGCCAGCGCCTTGACGACCTTGTCGGGCGAGATCGGGACCTCGTCGACGCGCACCCCGACCGCGTCGTAGATCGCGTTGGCGACCGCGGGGATCACCGGCAGCAACGGCCCCTGGCCAACCTCCTTGGCGCCGAACGGGCCTTCGGGATCGTCGGTCTCCACGAGGAACGTCTCCACCTCGGGCATCTCGAGGAACGTGGGGCTGCGGTACTCGAGGATCGACGGGTTCTTCAGATAGCCGCGGCGAAACGCCTGCTCCTCGTACAGCGCCTCCCCGAGCGCCATGTACACGCTGCCGACCACCTGTCCCTCGACCTCCCTGAGGTTGATCGGCTTGCCGATGTCGTGGGCGATCCAGACGCGGTCGACGTCGACCACGCCCGTCTGCGGATCGCACTCGAGCTCGACGATCGCGGCGGTGTAGCTGTAGGCGGGCGATGGGCCGACGCCGGCGCCCTTGTAGTGACCGGCGAGCTTCGGCGTCTTGTACGAGCCCGCGGTGATCAGCGGCGGCTCGAGCACGGAGGCGACGCTGACGGCAGCCGCCCAGTCCATGCCGACGCGCGGCTCGTCGCCGTCGAAGATCCGCCCTCCGCGTGCCGCCAGGCGTGCGACCGGGACGCCGAGGTCGGCGCCTACGGCGGCGAAGATCTTGTCGCGCATCCGCTGCGCGGCCTGCACGGCCGCGTTGCCGGCCATGAACGTGACCCGGCTCGAGTAGCTGCCGAGGTCGATCGGCGTCAGGTCGGTGTCGGCCGCGACCAGCGCGATGTCGCGCGGGCGCAGCCCGAGCACTTCCGCGACCAGCGTCACCAGCATGTTGTCCGAGCCTTGTCCGATGTCGATCGCCATCGAGAAGACGGTCACGAGGCCACCGCGATCGACCTTGATCTGGACCTCGGACTGCGACATGTCGTTGAAGTAGATGGGCAGCCCGGCGCCGCACATGTACGAGCCGACCGCAAACCCGATCCCACGCCCGTGGGGCAGGTTGCCGTGCTTGTCGCGCCACCCCGACGCGCCGTCGACCAGCTCGATGCACTCGCGCAGCCCACAGGTCGTAACGCGCATGTGGTTGACGGTCAGCGTGTACGGCTCGATCAGGTTGCGCAGCCGGAGGTCGACCGGGTCGATGCCGAGGTCGGCCGCAACCTTGTCGAGCTGACACTCGAGCGCGAACCGCGGCTGTGGCGTGCCGTGGCCGCGCTTGGGCCCGCAGGGGGGCTTGTTGGTCAGCAGACGCACGCCCTCGAACTTGTACACCGGGACGTCGTACGTGACGGTCTGAAGGGCGCCCGTGTAAAACATCGAGGCGGGGCCGTAGCTGCCGTACGCGCCTCCGTCGAGCATGTTGCGAAACGCCATCGCGGTCAGCTTTCCGTCCCGCGTGAAGCCGCTTCGCACCCGCATCAGCACGGGGTGCCGTCCGCGGTGCGCGTAGAACACCTCCTCGCGCGTGAGCGTGAACTTGACGGGCCGCCCGGTGACGATCGCCAGGCGCGCGGCGCACAGCTCGTGCGAGAACGGATCGCTCTTACCGCCGAAGCCACCGCCAACCGGGGTCGCGATCACGCGGATCCGTGACGGCTCCAGCTCCAGCACCCGCGCGAGCGTGCGGTGCAGGTAATGAGGCACCTGCGTCGAGGACCAGATCGTCACCCGGCCGCGCGGCTCGGGCTCCCATTGCGCGACGGCTGAGTGCTCCTCCATCGGCAGGTGCGTGTTGCCCTCGAAGAAGAACAGGTCCTCGTAGGTGCGATCGGCGCGCGCGAAGCCGCCGGCGACGTCGCCGAACTCGAGCGTCCCGAGGCGGTTGACCTGGCGACCGCTGCCCTCGCCGGCGATCAGCGGCAGCTTGGGGTTGATCGCGTCTTCGATCGAGCTCACCGGCGCAAGCTCCTCGTAGTCGACGTCGATCAGCGCCACGGCCTGCTCGGCCGTCTCCTCGTCGACCGCCGCGACGGCAGCGACCGGCTCGCCGTGATAGCGAACCTTCTCGAGCGCCAGCGCGTGCTCATCTTGCGCGACCGGCATGATCCCGTAGCGAATTGGCAGATCGGCGCCGGTGAGGATCCCGTGCACGCCCGGCAGCGCGGCCGCGCGCGTGACGTCGATGCGCAGGATCTTCGCGTGGCGATGCGGGCTGCGCAAGATCCGGCCGATGAGCATCCGCGGCAGGTGGATGTCGTCGGCGTAAACCGTCTGACCGATCGCCTTCGCGTGCGCGCCGATGTTGGGATCGCTGCCGCCGACGACCGCCGTGCCGCTGGCAGGAGCTTGCGTCGGCTCGGTCGTGACGGCCATCACGTTGCGCTCCGCAGCCGCGCCGCCGCCAGCGCGACCGCGTCGATGATCGCCAGGTAGCCCGTGCAGCGGCATAGATTGCCGGCGAGCGCCTCGCGGATCTCGCTGCGGGTCGGCGCGGGATTGCGCTCCAGCAGCGCCTGCGCGGACATCAGCATTCCCGGCGAGCAGTAGCCGCACTGCGACGCGCCCGTCTCGACGTAGGCCTGCTGGAGCACGCTGAGCTCGCCGGCGGCGGCGAGGCCCTCGACGGTGCGGATCTCGGCGCCCACGAGATCGACCGCGAGCGCTAAGCACGAGAACTGCGCCAAGCCGTCGATGATCACCGTGCACAGGCCGCACTCGCCCTGCTCGCAACCGTGCTTGGTCCCGGTCAGGCCGGCGTCCTCACGCAGCACCTCGAGCAGCGTGTGGTTTGGTGACACCGCGAGCTCGCATTGCTCGCCGTTGATCTTGAACGCGACGAGCTGCTTGCTCGTGGATGCGACTGCCATCGTCCCTCCCGGGGCGGCTCGCAGCAGCGGCAGGCGTGCCGCGGCCTCAATGATCCTCAGTCAACAAACCTTACTCACCAGAAGGCAACGTGAATACAGTTGTTCGCGAGGTGAACGCAGCAGCGCATCTGCTCGCGGTTGGAGAGCCCGAGAAAGTTGCGATCGAGTCCGCCGACGGCTCGATCACTTACGAGCGGCTGCGCGACCGCGTGGCCCGCGCCGCCGCCGCCTGGCGCTCGCTGGGCGTCGGCGAGGGCGACCGCGTGCTCGTGCTCGCACCTGACTGCATCGGCTGGATCGTGGCCTATCTCGGAGCGATCTGGGCGGGCGCCGTCGCGGTCGGCCTCAACTCGCGCCTGTATGAGCGCGAGCTGGAGACGGTCGTCGCCGACAGCCGTGCCCGCGTCGCGTGGTGCACACAGGACACGGTGGCCCTGCTGCGGCGATGCGCGACGACCGCCGACAGCGGGCCGAGACTCGTGACCGAGCGCGAGTTCGAATTCGTGCTGGACGCGCAGGATCCCGTCGCCGCCGCCGATCGGGATGCTGCGGACCCGGCCTTCTGGATCTACACGTCCGGCACGACCGGGGTGCCGAAGGCGGCGATCCACGCACAGCGCTGCGTGCTGGCGTCGACCGACATCGCCGCCGGCGTGCTCGGCGCCGGCTGCGACGATCGGTTCTACTCATCGTCGAAGCTGTTCTTCGCCTACGCGCACGCCAACAGCATGTGCGCCGGGCTGCGCAGCGGCGCGACCGTGATCCTCGACCGCGAATGGGCCACGCCGGAGCGCGTCGTCGAGGTCGTCACGCGGCACCAGCCGACGGTTGCGTTCATCGTCCCTACGCTGTACCTGAAGCTGCTTCAGTCTGGCCTCGCGGGAAAGCTGCGCGGCGTGCGCCACTTCGTCTCGGCCGGCGAGAAGCTGCCGCCGATGATCCGTTCCGGCTGGCTGCGGGAGACGGGGGGCTCGATCGTCGACGGCTACGGGACGAGCGAGACGAACTTCCTGATGCTCTACGACGCCGACGGTAGCGGCATCCTGCGACCGTCGCCGCGCGCCGAGGTGCGCTGGCGCGGGGATGAAGGCTGGGCGCCGGGGCCCGCGGGCGACGGCGACGCTGTGGCGCTCGGTGGGCCGGCGCGCGAGCCCGGCCGCGTCTGCGAGCCTGGGCGCGTCTGGATCTTGCACCCTTCGGCAGCGATCGGCTACTGGCGCCGGCCCGACGCGACCGCCGACTGCTTCTCCGACGGCTGCTTCTCCCCCGGCGATCTGTTCCTCGACGCAGGTGGGGGCCGCTTCGAGATCCGGGGCCGCCAGGATGACCTGTTGAAGATCGCCGGACAGTGGGTCAGCGTCGCAGACCTCGACGGCGCCCTGATGGCCGGCTGCGGCGAGTACGTGCAGGAGCTTGGAACGATGCCGTTCAAGACCACCGACGGGCTCAACGCGATCGCTGTGTTCGCCGTTGCCAAGCAGGACCTGCACGCGCAGGCGGCGGTAGCGCTCGGCGCGGCGATCGAAGCGCTGCCCAAGCATCGGCGGCCACGCAAGACGACTTGGGTCACGGCTCTGCCCCGCACCGCGACCGGCAAGCTCCAGCGCAACAAGCTCGGCGAGTTGCGGGCCGAGCCCGCGCTGATTGACTCCTAGCGGCGAATCCTGCACCACCGGCGTGCCGTTCACTGAATCAGTTTGCGTGTTTCCCCGCAGCCAAGTGTCGTGGGCCGTACCGATGTCAATCCACGGGCGGTGCTCGATTCTCTGCACACTCCGGACCACCGGACACATACATCCGCCGAGCATCGCCACGGGGCCCGCTGCCCACGCAGAAGTGTGAGAGAGAGAGTGCTGCGGAAGTCGGCGTAGGTCGATGCTCGCAAACAAACACCAGTGCGTCGACGCTCTCGACGGACTGGGAGGAGGGATTGCAACATGACTACCGTTTCGCCACCGCCGGTCAAAAGTCAGGCTGAGCTCAACGGACACGCGGCGCTGGCGCCCGCGCCAGTCGCCCCCGAGTGGGGCAACTCGGCACCGCTCGCGCTGATCGCGTTCGGCGTCACCACGTTCATGCTGAGCATGGTCAACGCGAACGCGATCAATGCCGGCGTCGCGCCGGTCGTGTTCGGCGTCGCGCTGTTCTTCGGCGGCCTGGCGCAGCTGCTCGGTGGCCTGGTCCAGCTCCGCGTGGGAAAGACCTTCACGGGCGTGCTGTTCACCGGCTTCGGCGCCTTCTGGATGTCGCTGTTTGCCTATGTGCAGTGGTTCGCGAAGGCCGTCCCGGCCGCGCAGGCTGGACATGCGATGGGCCTGCTGCTGTACGCGTTCGGGATCTTCGCCGCGATCATGTTCCTAGTCTCGTTCCGCACCAACGTGGTCGTCGTCGCCGCGCTCGCCGTTCTAACCGCAACGCTTTTCATCCTCGGCGTCGGCAACTACGGCGCCCACACCAACGTCGTGCACTGGGGTGGCTACCTCGGCATCCTCGTGGCTGCGATGGCCTTCTACCTGGCGACGTCGGAGCTCGCCGAGGAGGTCTACGAGCGGCCGGTGCTGCCTGTCTGGCCGCTGTCCTGATTGCCTCGTAGTCTCGACTGGTCCCCAGCGCGCCGGCTCACCCGCCGGCGCGCTGACGCATTCAGGGCTCTCAGCCGCCGCCGAGGCCCCGGCGCCAGCGGGCGCCGGCGACAGCCGCGATCATGTCGCCAACGTGTCGACCTGGTTTCGAATCTACGGGTTCGCGGAGGTGCTCGACGGGCTCCTGGTCGGGGCATACCCGCTCGACCGATCCGATGTCGAGGCGCTCGCATGGATCGGGATCGAGCGCGTGCTGAACCTCGTCGAGGATGTCGAGTACCGGCGTGGCGAGCGCCGCACGGTCCAGGAGGCGCTCGCCGCGAGCGGGATCCAGGAGCAGCGCCTGAGCCTCGTCGATTATGGCCAGCTGCCGATCGCCGACCTCGACGCGGCGGTGCGGCTGATCGACGGCTGGCTCGAGCAGGGGCATCGCACATATGTGCACTGTCGCGCAGGCTGGCAGCGCTCGGCCGCGGTCGCGGCCGGCGTGGTGGCGCTCAGGACCGGCGTCGAGATCGATCAAGCCCTCGCGCGGGTGCAGGCGCTCAAGCCCTCGGCCGACCCGTTGGCACATCAGCGCGAGGACCTGCGCCGCTGGTGGGAGCTCCACCGCCCGGAGGCCCAAGAACGGCACTAAGGACCTCCGCGCGTAAGGGCCGGCGGACGGGCTAGCGAACGGCGGCGGAATCGGGCGCCGGGCGCCGACATGCGCGGATCTAGGGAAGTTGCATCCTTGGGACGGGCGCTATTCGCCGTCGAGGCGCTGCCGCGGGCGCTTGACGGGTTGCGCTTTAGCGAGCTCATGGGTGCAGAGGCCGTCGGCTTCGGCAAGGAATCGCGTTGGACGTGGTTCCATTCGCGGCCCTTGGCGCCGTGGACGGTGTTGAGCTCGATACCGTGCTTGGGGTCGTAGGCGTCTTTGAGCCGGCCGGCGATGCGATCGAGGTGGTCTCGAAGTTGCGTGACCGTCTTC
>JBEKRJ010000171.1:0-8097 GCA_049518835.1 Solirubrobacteraceae bacterium | reverse complement strand
GCTTGCGCAGATGCTCGCGAAAGCGCGGCACGTCGAGCGACAGCTCCTCGGCGTGGCGCAACAGCTCGCGCACCCCGAGAAGCGCCTGGTCGCCGAGCAGCGCGTCGTACATCTCCCAGAAGCTACCCTGCGCCGCGGCCGCCTCCGACGCCTCGGCCGCCAGCTGCGCACGCGGGTGGACGTCGTTGAGCGGCAAGTGGCGCCAGACGTAGCGCAGATCGCCGAAGTCCGCCAGCAGCTCGCGGATCACCGACTCGGCCTGGCCGCAGAACGGGCATTCGAAGTCGCCGTACTCGACGAGCGTCACCGGCGCGTCGTGGGGGCCACGGATGTGGTCGGCCTCCGGGTCGACGGCAACCGCGAGGTCGACAATCGCCTCGGCGGTCCCGAGCAGTGCCCGCAGGCGCAGCGGCTTGGGCAGCGTCGCCGTCACCCGATACACCAGCCATGTCAACGCGGCCGCGCACACCGGCGCGGTCAGGGTCCCGATCTTCGCCTCGTCGAGCTCGACGCCGCTGAATGCCAGCGTGGCGATCAGCAGCGAGACCGTGAACCCGATCCCCGCGATCGTGCCTCCCGCCAGGACCGACGCCCACCCGACCGGCGGGCGTATCCTGCCGGCGCTCGCGCGGGTCGCAAGCCAACTCGAGCCCGCGACCCCCAGCGGCTTGCCAAAGACGTAGCCGATGATGATCCCGAGCGTGATCGGCGAGCCGTACGCGCGTGACAGCAGCGACCCGTTGATCGCGACGCCGGCGTTGGCGAGCGCAAACAGCGGCACGATCAGATAGCTGCTGAGCGGGTGATACATCTGCTGCAGGCGCTCGTTGGGCGAGAGCGCGGACCGAACCCCCGCCCGGACCGACTGCGCCAGCTCAGAGGTCGGTTGCTCGCGAAACAGCCGGAACAGGTCGGTCGCGCGCTCGAGGTCCGCGCGCGCGGCCGGGTAGGCGATCGTCACCAGCCCCATCGCCAGCCCGACGACGATCGGATCGACGCCTGACCGCTGGATCGCCACCCACGCGGTCGCCCCCAGCACCGCGTAGACGACGCCGTTGCGGACGCGGGCCTGGCGGGCCAGCAGCACGACCGCGAACGCTGCGATCCCGACTATCAGCGCGCCGACCGTGACCGAGCTCGTGTATGCGGTCCCGATCACGATCAGCGCGACGAGATCGTCGACGACCGCGACCGTGAGGATGAACGTGCGCAGGCTGTCCGGGAACCGGCGGCCGACGAGCGCCAGCATCCCCAGCGCGAACGCCGTGTCGGTTGACATCGCTGCCCCCCATCCGTAGCTCGACGAGCGCCCGGCGTTGATCGCCAGGTAGATCGCGATCGGCACCAGCATCCCGGCTACGCCCGCCAGCACCGGCAGCGCCAGACGACGGCGATCGCGCAGGTCGCCGAGGTCGAACTCGCGCCGCGCCTCGAGCCCGACGACGAGGAAGAAGAACGCCATCAGTCCCTCGTTGACCCAGTGGCGCAGGTCCATCGACACGCCCGAGCCGCCGATCCGGATCGAGAGCACCGTGTGCCACGTGCGCTCGTAGGAGGAGGGGTCGACGTTGACCCACGCCAGCGCAGCGATCGCGGCGGCGAGCAGGATCGCGGCGCTGCCGGTCTCGGTGCGCAGGAACTCGCGCACGGGCGCTTCGAGGTTGCGCGCCCAGGCGGTCCGCCCCGAGAACGACGTCGCTGGCTCGTTGACCTCGGTCATCGGCAGTGAGGCTAGTGGGAGCTACGAACCTACCGGATGTGCGACTAGCGTTCCGATCTCGTGGCCGCAGACGACGACAGTCGGCAGATGCTCCGCCGCGTGACCGCGACCCGCTACGTCGCGCCGTTGCGCGAGGGCGGGTCGCTGCCCGGACTGGTGGAGGCCGATGACGACGGCCTGTACGTGATGAAGTTCCGGGGCGCCGGCCAGGGGATTGCGGCGCTGGCAGCGGAGGTCGTCGCGGGCGAGCTTGCGCGCTCGCTCGGGCTGCTGGTGCCTGACCTCGTCGTCGCCGAGCTCGATCCGGAGCTCGCCCGCGCCGAGCCCGACGTCGAGATCCAGGAGCTCGCCCAGGCCAGCGTCGGCGACAACCTCGGCGTCGACTTCCTGCCCGGAGCGCTGCCGTTCACGCCCAGCGCCGCACACTCGCTCGACCCGGCGCTGGCCGCGGACCTGGTGTGGTTCGACGCGCTCGTGATGAACGTCGATCGCACGGCGCGCAACCCGAACCTGCTCGTCTGGCACGGACGCACGTGGCTGATCGACCACGGCGCGGCGTTCTACCGCCAGCACGGCGAGGCGCCGCTGGCCGCCTCGGCCCAGGCGCCGTTTCCGTTCATCTCAGACCACGTCGTGCTCGACCGCGCAGGCCCGCTCGCCGCCGCAGACGAGCGGCTCGCGCCACTCGCGCAGCGCGCCGCCGCGGACGCCGTGGCATGCGTGCCCGACGACTGGCTGGGCGCGCGGCCCAGCGAGCGCCGCGCGGACTTCAGGCTGTTCCTCGAACGCCGTCTGGCGCCGCCGCGAGCGTTCGTGCAAGAGGCCGATGATGCCCGCGCGTAGCGCTTTTCAGTACGCGATCCTGCGGCTCGTCCCGCGCGAGGATCGCGGTGAGTGCATCAACGTCGGCGTCGTCGTGTTCTGCCCACAAAGACGGTTCCTGGCCGCGCAGATCGAGCTCGACGAGCAGCGCCTGGCCGCCCTTGCGCCTCAGCTCGACCCCGCGACGGTGCGCGAGGCGCTCGACGCGGTCGACGCGGTGCTGGCGGGCGACCCGGTCGCCGGCCCGCTCGCGGCGCTGAGCCCGTCGGAGCGCTTTGGCTGGGTCGCCGCCGCGTCCTCGACGATGATCCAGCCGTCAGACGTGCACACCGGCCTGACCGACGACCCGCAGCGGACGCTCGAGCACCTGTTCGCATCGCTGGTGGCAATTGGCGACGGGCGCCGGTGAGGGACTCAGGATCGAGTCGGCGGGGCGTCCCCATTGCTGCCCAGCACGAAGATCTGCGCCGACAGGTCGGGGTCCAGCCGCGTCGCGCTCAGCATCGTGATCACCGGCACGCCGAGGATCCGCTCCACGCTCTCCTTGAGATCGTCCTCGATCAGCACCTGCAGCAGGTGACGACCGCCCAGCAGCTCCTGGATGTGGCCTGCGGCCCGCATCGTCTTCTCGGCCTCGGTGTGCCCGTTCTCGAGCAGGATCACGAGCAGGCTCGAACCGGCCCAATAAGCCGTGGTCCTGATCGGGCCCCGGCCCCAGGCGCGCTTGAACACCGCGGCGACCTCGCCGCACACCCGCGCGAGCTGGTCGTCGGGATAGCCCGGCCCAGGTCGGGAGCCACTGAGGGTGGAAACTGTTCCCGCATCGCTCATGGCACCGACGATAGGGGCCCTCCAGATGCGCGGCATCGGCCGTCGCTACTTGTCAGACTGCGGACGACTACGGCCTGCGGTGCGGGAAACGTGGGCGGCGGGCAGGACGCGGGCACGCTGCTGTGGCTACGCTCACAGCACGGGACGTGCGCAGAACGCGTGGCTCGGGTCTGGGACCGCGTGGCGGCCGTCGAGAGAGACGCGAGACGGCTCCACGCTCGTTCCGGTTGCCGTCGGCGCGCGCGCCGACCGCATCGATCCGTAGTTTGGGCCGACCACCGTCCGGGTCGGGGTACGATGGCGCCGGCAGGCGGGACTGGCACGCTGGCGTCCGTCTGAATCGAGCAACGAGAGGTGTAAATGGCCAACGAGCTCACGTCACAGGCGCTCGAGGTCGCGCAGGGCGGCCGCGCGCGACTCGAGCTCGATCGCCGGGAGCGCTGAGTCGTGCAAGGCCCGTTCTCTCGCCTGGCGATCGTCAATCGCGGTGAGCCCGCGATGCGGGTGATCCATGCGGTGCGTGAGCTCAACGAGCATCGCTCGGACCCGATCCGGCTGATCGCGCTGTTCACCGACGCCGAGCGCGACGCAATGTTCGTCCGCCACGCCGACGAGGCGCTGAGCCTGGGACCGAGCACGTTCGAGGATGCCGACGGCGTGCGCCGCAGCCGGTACCTGGACCACGCGGCGTTGCGCCGCGCGCTGACCGACGCGGACGCCGATGCGGCATGGGTCGGCTGGGGACTGGTGGCCGAGCAGCCGCAGTTCGCGGAGCTGTGCGAGCAGCTCGGGATCGTGTTCGTCGGCCCTGACCCGGCCACGCTGCGGCTGGTCGGCGACAAGATCGCGGCCAAGCGGCTGGCCCACGAGGCCGGCGTGCCGCTCGCGCCATGGAGCGAAGGCCCGGTGCAAAGCGCGGAGCAGGCGCTCGCGCACGCAGAGCGGATCGGCCTGCCGGTCGTGATCAAGGCCGCGGCCGGCCGCGGCGGGCGCGCGATCCGCCGCGTCGACGAGCTCGGCGCACTTGCGCCCGCGTTCGCCAGCGCGGGCGCCGAGGCGCTGCAGGAGTTCGGCGACGGCACGCTGCTGCTCGAGCGGGCGATCACGGGCGCCCGCCAAGTCGAGGTGCAGTTCGTCGCCGACGGGCACGGCGGCGTGTGGCCGCTGGGCGTCCGCGACTGCTCCTACCAGCGCCGCAACCAGAAGCTGATCGAAGAGTCCGCCTGCCCGGCGCTGACGCGCGAGCAGGAGCGGGAGCTGATCGACGCCGCCCGGCGGCTGGTGCTGCGCACCGGGTATCGCAATGCGGGCACGGTCGAGTTCCTGTACGAGCCGCGCCAGCGCCGGTTCTCGTTTCAGGAGCTGAGCGCGCGGCTGCAGGCCGAGCATCCGGTCACTGAGGCGGTCACCGGCGTGGACCTCGTGAAGCTGCAGCTGCAGGTCGCCGGCGGCGAGCGGCTCGAGGGGCAGCCCCCCTCGCCCACGGGTCACGCGATCGAGGCACGGCTCAACGTCGACGCCCCGCCGCCGGGGCTCGCACCCGGGTCCAGGCGGCTGGCGTTGCTGCGGCTGCCGACCGGGCCGGGGATCAGGGTCGACACAGGCGTCGCCGAGGGCGACGTGATCCCCGTCGAGCTGGATCCGATGATCGGCAAGCTGATCGCCTGGGGCCGCGACCGCAACGAGGCGCTCGCCCGGCTGCGGCGCGCGATCGCCGACACGGTCGCCGTCGTCGACGGTTCAACGACCAATCAGGGGCTGCTGCTTGGGATCCTCGAGCGTCCCGAGGTCCGCTCCGGCGAGGTCGACACGGGCTGGCTTGACCTCCTGTACGCAAGTGGCGTCGCCGTATCGGCGCGCCACGGCGACATCGCGCTGCTGCAGGCGGCGATCGAGCTCGCCGACAGCGACCTCGCCGTCGACCGCGCGCGCTTCTACGCGTATGCCAGGCGCGGACGCCCGCAGGCGATCGCCGAGCTGACCCGCACGTACGAGCTGCGCCACCACGGTCGCTCCTACCGGCTGGCGGTCGCGCAGCTCGGACCGGACCGCTATCGGGTGACCGTCGACGGGCATGCGATCGAGCTGACCGCGCACCGGATCGGCTCGCACGAGCGGCGCCTGGAACTTCAGCGAGAGTCTTACCGCACGCTCACCTCGCGCCAGGGGGAGGACCTGCTGGTCGAGGTCGGCGGCGTGCCGCACCGCATCGCTCGCGACGACGGCGGGATCGTGCGCAACCCCTCCCCGGCGATGGTCGTGTCGATCCCGGTGTCGGTCGGCCAGATCGTGGATGCCGGCGACGTCGTGGCGGTGGTCGAGACGATGAAGATGGAGTCGTCGCTGACGGCGCCGTTCCGCGGCCGCGTCAAGCGCCTGCTGACGGGCGAGAACATGCAGGTCACCGCACAGGCGCCACTGATCGCGCTCGAGGCGCTGGACGGCGACGCACCCGCTGCATCAGGGCCGCGGCTGGACTTCGCGCCGCTCGCCGGCGCGCCGGAGCCGGTGGCGCCGGCGCGCTGCCACGAGAACCTGCAGCGGATGGAATGGCTCGTGCGCGGCTATGACATCGGCGAGGTGGAGGTGCAGCGCATGATCGCCGATCTGCACGGCGCCTGCGCGGATCTGCTGGCGTGCGACCCGGCGCTGATCCCCGGCGAGCACCGGCTGCTGGAGATGTTCGCCGACCTCAACGTGCTGTCACGCGCGCGCCAACGCGAGGACGACGCCGAATCGCAGTTGCTGCACAGCCCCCAGCAGGACCTGCATCTGTGGTTGCGCTCGCTCGACGTGGAGGCCGAAGGGCTGCCGGCGCAGTTCGTAGCGCAGCTTCGACGGGCGCTGGGCCACTACGGGATCGACAGCCTCGAGCGCACGCCGGCGCTCGAGCAGGCCTGCCACCGCATGTTCCTCGCCGGCCAGCGCGCGCCGGTCGTGCGCGCGGCGATCGTCGCGATCCTCGACCGGCGGCTCGACGATGCAGAGCAGCTCGCCGGCCACGTCGGCGACGAGTTCCGCAACGTGCTCGACCGGCTGGTCGTGGCGCTCGAGGGAGCCGATCAGGTCGTCGCGGACCTCGCACGGGAGGTCCGCTTCCGGTACTTCGACGAGCGCGTGATCGCGGCGGCGCGCGAGCGCGTCTACGCCGAGATCTCAGAGCAGCTGCGAATGCTCGCGGACGATCCCGAGCGCCCGGAGCGCGAGCAGCTGATCGCGTCGCTGGTCGAGTGCCCGCGGCCACTGGCGACGATCCTGACCGATTCGATGCCCACCGCGCCCCCCCCTTACCGGCGGGTGCTGGTCGAGGCGATGGTGCGCCGCTACTACCGCGTCCGCGAGCTCGAAGGGTTCGAGGAGCGCCGGCTCGACGGCCACACGTTCCTGCTCGGCCGCTACCACTTCCGGGGACCGGCACGCGTGCTCGCGGCGACGTACGTCGAGCTCGACGAGGTCCAGAGCGCCGCGACGGCGTTCGCCGACTACGCCGCGACGCTGCCCGACGGAGAGCTGGCGGTCCTCGACCTGTACGCCGCGCACGGCGACGAGGTACCCAGCCGCGACCAGCTCGCCGCCAGCCTCACGCTCGCCCTAGCGCAGCTGCGACCGCCGCCGGCGCTGCACCGGGTCGTGATCGCGGCCGTCGAGCCCCGCCGGGGCCGCGGGATGTCGGCGGTCGACCTGTTCACGTTCCGACCCAGCGAGCACGGGCTCGTCGAGGACCAGCTGCTGCGGGGACTGCACCCGATGATGGGCCACCGCCTGGAGCTGTGGCGGTTCACGGAGTTCGAGCTCGAGCGGCTGCCGTCGGCCGAGGACATCTATCTGTTTCGCGGCGTCGCGCACAGCAACCCCGAGGACGAGCGCCTGTTGGCGATTGCCGAGGTTCGCGACCTGACGCGCGTTTGCGACGAGCGCGGCGAGGTGGTCTCGGTGCCCGAGCTCGAGCAGGTGCTGATCCAGGTGCTCGAGACGATCCGCGGCTTTCAGGCGCGCCGGCCGCTGAGCCGCCGCCTGATGTGGAACCGGGCGCGCCTGCACGTCTGGCCGGTGATGGAGCTCGAGCCCGAGCAGCTGCGCCGGCTGGTCGCGCGGCAGCTGCCGCTGACGGAGGGCCTCGGGATGGAGATGTTGTTCATTCAAGGCCGGCTGCGCGAGGCCGACGGGACCGTGCGCGACCGCGTGCTGCGGTTCTTCGCGCCAACCGGGCGCGATGTCGCGGTCGAGGTCGGCGAGCCGCCGTCGCGGCCGCTGCGGCCGCTGGACGCGAGCGCACGGCGGCTGATCTCGGCCCGCCGCCGGGGCACGCTGCACCCCGCCGAGATCGTCCGCCTGTTGGCACCGGCGCAGGGCGCGCCCGAGCAGCCCGCCGGAGCGTTCGTCGAGCACGACCTCGACGAGCACGGCAAGCTCGTCGCGGTCGACCGGCCACCGGCGACCAATCCGGCCGGGATCGTCGTCGGCACGGTGCGCAACTTCACCGAGCGCTACCCGGAGGGGATGCTGCGCGTGATCCTGCTCGGCGACCCGACGCGCGCGCTGGGCGCGCTGTCAGAACCCGAGTGCCGGAGGATCATCGCCGCGGCGGAGCTCGCCGAGCAGCTCGGCGTGCCACTCGAGTGGTTTGCGCTGTCCGCGGGCGCCGTGATCTCGATGGAATCGGGGACCGAGACGATGGACTGGATCTCAGCGGTGCTGCGGCGAATCGTGCTGTTCACGCAGGC
>JBEKRJ010000170.1:0-8100 GCA_049518835.1 Solirubrobacteraceae bacterium | reverse complement strand
CCGAGCCCGGTCCCGAGTGACGATCACGGGGGCGGGCTCGAGGTCGTGATCCAGGAGAGCGTGCAGCGCTGGCTGGCGATGCTCGAGCGCAACCGCGGCATGTGGCTGGCGGCGATCGGCGCCCAGGGCGTCGGCCGCGATCCCGAGGTCGAGGCAATCCTCGACGACGCGCGCGAGCAGGCAGCCGATCACCTGATCGCGGCGCTGCAGCGCTACCGGACTGCCGCCGCGCCGCCCGCAGTCCGGGCCGCGATGCGTGCGTACGCGGGCTTTGCCGAGGCCGCGACCGTGCAGTGGCTGCAGCGCCGCCGGCTCACGCGCGAGCAGATTGAGGTGCTGCTCGTGCGGGGCTTTCTGAGCATCGTCGAGGACGTGCTGCCCGCGATCGAGCAGCTCGCCGGCGACGCCGGCTGAGCGGCGAGCCGCTGCGCGGCGGCGCCTCAAGCTGGCGCCGGACGGGCCGATCGACGTTGGTATGGCCGCCACGCTGCCGCGCCGGCGCTTCTTGCTCACGCTCGCGCTCGCGACGCTCGGGACACTGCTCGGCCTGATGATCAAGCCGACCAAGCAGGTCCCGCTGCCGCTCACGATCGTCGCCGGGACTACCGGCCAGAAGACGACCTTCTACCTGGCACTGCGCGGTACCCGCGCGGTCGCGGTCAAGACAAGCCTCGGCGCGCGCTGCGGTGATGGATCGACGTGGGCGGCCAAATGGTCACCGGCCGAGGGACGCCCCGTCCACTTCGTCACGACCGGCAACTCGTTCTCGACGCAGGAGAGCATCAAACTGACATACGCGCGTGGCGTCTACGGCACCGCCCGCTTTCAGCTGCAGGGATGGCTGACGGGCCCGTCCACAAGCACCCGCACCAAGGCTGCCGACACCACCACCACCGCCGCGGCCGACGCCGGCGACACGGTCGCGATCGGCACCCAGGCCGCCGAGGGCACGATCCAGCTGCAGGCGTCGTTCAACCTCGACGGCAGCTGGGCCTACTGCGATTCGCAGCCGGTCGCGTGGGCGGTCGGTCCCAACGCGAAGTCGCGGCTGGCAACCGTGCCGCTTGGCACCTAAATCAGCTCGGGTGCGCCTGAGCGCCTCGCTAGCGCGGATGCACGTGCTGGAAGCCGAAGCGGCCCTTGACGCACAGGTTGCCGAGCGTCACGTCGTGGTCGGCGGGCGAGGTGACCTTGACGATCTGGTCGTCTTGCACGTGCAGGGTGAGGTTGCAGCCGACGCCGCAGAACGCGCACACGGTGTCCGTCGTCGCCTGGCGCGACTCGTCCCACTCGCCACGCTCGCGCAGCACGTGCTCGGCGCTTGGCATCAGCGCGCCGGTCGGGCAGACCGCGATGCAGTTGCCGCAGTACACGCATGCCGAGTCCGGCAGCGGCGTGCCGAACTCGGTTGAGACGTGGGCGTCGAAGCCGCGGCCGGCGACCGTGATCGCGAACGTGCTCTGGTGCTGCTCGCCGCACGCGTCGACGCACTTGTAACAGAGGATGCACTTCGAGTAGTCGCGGACGTAGAGCTCGTTGTCGACCTTGACGGGACCGGCCACGGTTGCGGCCGACTGCCCGTCGGGCTCGGCGTGATGCCCGGCGTGCCGTCGCTCGCGGCCGGCGTCGGGCGGCGCCGGCGGTCCGAAGCGCTCCGGGTGGGCCTGATAGCGCTCGAGGTACACCTCGAGCCCCGGCGTCGTCGACAGGTCGACCGACGAGGCGAGCAGCTCGAGCACCAGCTTGCGGCTGCAGCGCACGCGCTCGGAGTCGGTGTGCACCACCATTCCCGCCTCCGCGCGCCGTGAGCAGGCCGGCACCAGCGTGCGCGCCCCCTCGAGCTCGACCATGCACACGCGACACGCGTTGGCCGGCGTCAGCGTCGGTGCGTAACAGAGCGTCGGCGTGTCGATCGCGAGCGCGCGGCAGGCGTCGAGCAGCGTGGCGCCCTCGGGCACGGTGACCTGACGGCCGTCGACGGTCAACTCGACGGTGCGGACGGCGCTCACCGAAACACCCCCAGCCGCGCGAGAGCCGATGCGACCGCGCTGTACGCGGTCTGGCCGAGGCCGCAGATCGAAGCGTCGCGCATGCACGTCCCGACCTCGTCGAGCAGTGCCAGCTCGTCGGCCACCGTGCCGCGCGTGTGACCCGAGAGCAGCCGTGCGAGCGCCTCCTCCTGGCGCACGGTGCCGACCCGGCACGGGGTGCACTGGCCGCAGGACTCGTCGCGGAAGAAGCCGGCGATCCGCATCAGGATCCGCCGCAGGTCGACGCGCTCGTCGAACGCCACCACGACCCCGGACCCGAGCGTCGCGCCCGCGGCGCGGGCGTCCTCGAACGTCAGCGCCAGCTCGAGCTCGTCGGGGCCGACGAACGAGCCGGCGGCGCCGCCGAGCAGCACCGCTTGCAGCGCACGGCCGTCGGGGACGCCGCCGGCGCGCGCCAGCAGGCCGCCGAGCGTCTCGCCGAACGGGACCTCGTACACCCCGGGGCGGCAGACGTGACCCGACACGCAGAACAGCTTCGGTCCGGTCGAATGCTTGGTCCCGATGCTGGCGTAGGCAGGCCCGCCGCCGAGCAGCACCGGCAGCACGTTGATCAGCGTCTCGACGTTGTTGATGACCGTCGGCATCCCGAACAGCCCGTGCTCGACGGGGAACGGCGGCTTTGCGCGCGGCTCGCCGCGCAGCCCCTCGATCGAGTTGAAGATCGCGGTCTCCTCACCGCAGATGTAGGCGCCGGCGCCCCGGCGCAGCTCGATCTCGAACGCAAACTCGTGGCCGAGGACGTGGTCGCCAAGATAGCCGCGGTGGCGCAGCACCGCGAGCGCGTCCTCGAGGATCGCGTACGCCTCGGGATACTCGCCACGCAGGTAGATGTACCCACGGCTGCAGTCGGCCGCGTACGCGCCGATCGTGATCGCCTCGATCACCGCGTACGGATCGCCCTCGAGCACGACCCGGTCCTTGGTCGTGCCGGGCTCGGACTCGTCGGCGTTGCAGACGAAGTAGTGCGGGTGGGCCGGCTGGCGCGCGACCGCATCCCATTTGACGCCGGTCGGGAAGGCGGCGCCGCCGCGCCCGAGCAGGCTCGATTCCTTGAGCTCGCGGATCACCTTGTCGGGACCGAGCGCGAACGCGCGGCGCAGCGCCTCGTAGCCACCTTGAGCCCGATAGTCGTGCAGGCTGCGCGGGTCGACGACGCCGACGCGGCGCAGCAGGCGCAGCTCTTCCTCGCCGCGCTGCGGCGGGATCGTCGCCGGCGGCGCCGGCAGCGGCTCGCCGCGCAGCCCGGCGAGCGCGTGTGCCGCGCTCGCCGGTGCGAGCACGTGCTCGACTGGTCGCTCGCCGGCTTCGACGAACAGCGCCGCCGGCGCGCGATCGCACTGGCCCAGGCACGGGCTGCGCAACCACAGCGCGTCGTCGCGTTGCTCGTCGTCGGCCGCGAAGCGCTCTTCGAGCACCGAGATCAGCTCGAGCGCGCCGTTGCAGCGGCACACGACGTCGTCGCACACGTGCAGCACGCGCGGCGGGCGGGGCGTCATCGACAGCAGGCCGTAGAACGTCGCGACGCCGTAGGCGTCGGCCGGCGCCACCGTCAGGCGCTCACACACGTAGGCGAGCGCGCCGTCGCTGATCCAGCCGACGCGCGCCTGCACCGCCTGCAGCGCCGGCAGCAGCAGGTGGCGCTGCGCGCGCGCTTGGTGGCCGCCGTGGACGACCCGGCCGTGCAGGTCGCCGGCCGGCGCGCCGCCGTTGGCGTGCGGCGCCGGCGAGGGCGACCGATCCGGGCCACGCACCGGCCGGTCCGCCGGCGACCCCGGCAGCGGCGGGCCCAGCAGCGCGTCGACGGCCGCCCGCTCGGTGTCGGTCGGCAATGCCAACAGCAGCCGCAGGTCCATCAGCCCGGTTCCCCGACCACGACTGCCTCGAGCTCCTGCGCAACGTCGCCGTTGGCTGGCTCGGCCGCGGCCGCCGCCTCGGCGTCGGTGTGCTCGCCCAGCTTCAGCACGCTGACAGCCGTCGCCTTGAACTCGGCCGTGCCGGACTTGGGGTCGGTCGCGTCGATCGTCAGCACGTTGGTCTGAACCTGCTCGGGGAAGTGAAACGTCATGAACGCGAGGCCGCGGCGCAGCGAGCGGTCGATCCGCGCCGGCGCCCTAACCGACCCGCGCCGCGAAGCGACGACGACGGTCTCGCCGTCACTGATCCCGAGCTCGGCCGCATCCTCCGGGGAGAGATCGATCGACTCCCCGCGGTGCAGCGGCGAGCGGTACAGGTTCGATTGCATGCCGGTGTTGAACGACTCCAGTCGCCGCCCGGTCGTCAGGCGGATCGGGTACTGGTCGTCGAGCTGGTCGACCGGCGGATCGAACGGGGTCACCACGAACGGCGCCCGCGGCCCGTCGATCGGGTCCTTCCACAGCCGCTCGTGCAGGTGCTGGGAGCCAGGGTGGTCCTCGGTCGGGCATGGCCACTGCAGCCCGCCGTGCGCGGCCAGCCGCGCGTAGCTCATGCCGCCGTGCATCGGGCTGAGCGAACGCAACTCGTCCCACGCCTGCTCGGCCGTCGGCTGGCCCCAGTCGAAGCCCAGGCGCTTGGCGAGCTGCGCGAGGATCCAGATGTCGTCGCGAGCATCGCCGGGCGGATCGAGCGCCTTGCGCACGAGTTGCACGCGCCGCTCGGAGCTGGTGACCGTCCCGCTGGCCTCACACCAGGAGGCCGAGCCGGGCAGCACCACGTCGGCGAGCCGGGCGGTGTCGGTCAGGTACAGGTCCTGCACGATCAAGCACTCCAGGCCCCGCAGCAACTCGCGCGCCTGCGTGACGTCGGCCTCGGATTGCGCCGGGTTCTCGCCGATCACGTACAGCGTCCGCAGCTCGCCGCGCGCCATCGCCTCGAACATCCCCGTGAGGTGCCATCCGTACTTGGGATCGATCGGCACGCCCCAGCTGGCGTGGAACCGCGCCCGCGCGTCGCCGTCGGACTCGATGTCCTGGAAGCCGGGAAGCTTGTTGGGGATCGCGCCCATGTCCCCCCCGCCCTGCACGTTGTTCTGCCCGCGCAAGGGGTTCAAGCCCGAGCCGTAGCGACCGACGTGGCCGGTCAGCAGTGCGAGGTTGATCAGCGACAGCACGTTGTCGACCGCGTTGTGGTGCTCGGTGATCCCGAGCGTCCAGCAGATCATCGCCCGGTCGGCCCGCCCGTAGGCGTGCGCCAGCTCGCGGATCGCCGCCGCCGGCACCCCGGTAAGCCGTTCGCCCTCCGCGAGCGTGTACGGCTCGACCGACGCCGCGAACTCGTCGAAGCCGTCGGTCGCACGCGCGACGAAACCGATGTCGTGCAGGTCGCAATGCAGGATCTCGCGCGCGACCGCGCAGGCCAGCGCGATGTCCGAGCCGACGTCGAGCCCGAGCCACAGGTCGGCCCATTTCGCCGACGCCGTCCGGCGCGGATCGACCACGAACAGCCGCGCACCGGCGTGGATCCCCTTGAGCAGATGGTGGAAGAAGATCGGGTGGGTCTCACGCGCGTTTGAGCCCCACAGCACAATCACATCGGTCTCTTCCGCTTCTTTGTAGGACGACGTGCCGCCGCCCGCACCGAATACCGTCGCCAGACCGACGACGCTAGGCGCGTGTCAAGTTCGGTTGCAGCTGTCGATGTTGTTCGTGCGCATCACCTGGCGCGCGAACTTCTGCGCCAGGAAGTTCATCTCGTTGGTCGACTTCGAGCACGAGAACACTCCGAACGAGCGGGTCGCGTCGTCGCCCCGCGCGCGCTCGAGGGCGGCCGCGGCCACGTCGAGCGCCTCATCCCAAGTCGCCGGGCACAGGTCTCCGTTGCGGCGGACGAGCGGTGCGGTCAATCGCGTGCGGGCCATGGCTTCCTCCCTCTGAAGCTGTTCGTACAGCGGTCCGATCTGGTCGAGCAACTTTACTCCCGTCGGGACCCGGCCGAAACGTGACGTGACGGCCGCCCCAGCCAATCCCGAGGTAAGCCGAGGTAAGCGCGCGCCCTAAGCGCCCGCGGACCCTAATAGTGCTCCGTAACGATCACCGGTCCAGACGAGCCCCGCGCGGTGGGAAACGAGCCATCTGTCCTGGCAGCGCGGCCAGCCGCGGCCGCAAGGCGGCGCGGGCGGCGCGCGTGCTTGGCGCCGGCTCACTTGCCAGTCGCGACGCCGACGCGCGCGTCGAGGCTGGAACAACGTTACAGCCGGTGATCCGACCGTCTCAGGTGTCACGTTGTGGTCGTCTAACCTAAGCGTCAGGCGGCGCGAAGCGGATCGGTCCACCGGAGGCCGGCGAATCGCGAAAAGTCGGCATCGCACGAGTTGAGTTCCGCACCGTGCTCGATCGCAAGGGCCGCGAGGTGCGCATCTGTCACCAGGTTGCCGGCCGTCCCGAGCGGCGCGAGCAGCTCGCGGAGCACCGCCGAGTGGCGCTCGGTCGGGTGGACGACGACGGTATTCGGGCGAGCGAGCCAGCCGTCGATCAGCTCGAGGGCATCGCCCGCCGTGAGCGGCGAGGTCATGATCCGCGGCTTGGTGGTGAGGCGGAGAAACGCCAGCAGGACCGCCCAGGCGAGCGCCACGGTCTCCCGGCCGCCGAGAACGCCTTCGACCCATGGATGGGCGCGAGCGAAGCGGGCGGAGTCCTCGTCGACGGCGTAGATCAGCAGGTTGACGTCGAGCAGCTTCACTTGCGCAGATCGAGCTTGCGCAGGATCTCATCGTCTTCGAGCTCGCCGGCGAGCCGCAGCGCCTTGTCTAGATCGATTCCAGGGCGCACACCGAGGCGGCGCGACGGAAGTGTGTACGACGGCGCGTCGCCGGCACCAGGCTGGGTACCGGCACGCAGTGCATCGTTGATGACGGTTCGCAGGGGCACGCCGCGCTCGCGCGCCAGCGCTCGCAAGCGAGCATCGACGTCCGGATCGAGATCGATTGTCGTACGCATCGTTGCATCATAGATGCTGGCATTCAGCGCATCAATGTGCAGACATCGATTCCGAATGTACGGGCGAATCCCCATGTCCGAGCCGAAGCCCGACTCGTGTTGCGCAAGGCGCGATCGTTCATGTCGACCGCGCGCCGCCACGAGGTCCGCAGGGCGTCGGATGGTGCGGATCGCCGTGCAGGATCGAGGCGTCGATCATCGCCGCGAGCAGATTGTTGGCGGCGCCGATCGCGTGGATGTCGCCGGCGAAGTGCAGGTTGAGGTCCTCCATCAGCCGGACCGGCGAACGCCGACGCCGGCGCGCTACAGGCCGTATGTCTTGGCGATGATCTCGCGCTGGATCTCGCTGGTGCCGCCGTAGATCGTCATCGCGACCGTCAGGCGGACGAAGTGCTCCATGTCGTATTCGACCGCGTAGCCGTAGCCGCCCATCATCTGCATCCCTTCCAGCGCAGTGCGCTTGGCCACCTCGGTCGCCTTCAGCTTCGCCATCGACGCCTCGCGCGGGAACAGCGTCTCCGGACTTCGATCGACGCGAGCGGCGAGGTCGTAGATCAGCAGCCTGGTCGCATCGAGCTCGGTCGCGAGGTCCGCGAGCCGGTGGCGGATCGTCTGGAAGCTGCCGATCGGGCGCCCGAACTGCTTGCGCTCCTTGACATATGCAAGCACATCTTCGAACGCCCGCTGCGCGATCCCGAGCGACTGCGCCGCGATGATCAGGCGTTCGTTGTTGAGCCCGGTCATCAACTGGATCCAGGCGCCCCCCTCGCTGCCGACGAGGCGATCGGCGGGTACGTGGCAGTCGCTGAAGTACACGTCGTTGACCTCGCGGCCGCCCATCGTCTCGATCCCCCGGACCTCCATCCCGGCGGTGCCGGCGGGAACCGAGATCATGCTGATCCCCTCGTGCTTGCTACCGGTCCGGTCGGTCCGGCAGACGATCAGGATGTGGCGTGCGGCGTGCGCGCCGGTGATCCAGGTCTTCTGGCCGTTGAGCAGGTAGCCGCCGTCGACGCGGTCGGCCCGGCAGGACAGGTTGCCGACGTCTGACCCCGCCTCGGGCTCGGACATCGCGATTGCCTCGACGTGACCCGCGACGATCCCGCCGAGAATCTCCTGCCTGAGCTCCTCGGTGG
>JBEKRJ010000169.1:0-8517 GCA_049518835.1 Solirubrobacteraceae bacterium | reverse complement strand
TACCGAGCGCTCGAGGATCCGCATCCGCCCCACGTCCGGAACGAGACGCGCCGAGTACCCGATGTGAGGCACGAGCAGCCGGCGGCCGACGGCGTTCTCCTGGGCCTGCTCGGCTTCGGTCTCTCCGTCGTCGGGCTCGCCTGAGCCGAACAGCTCGGGGTGGTTGCTTGCGGTCCCCCGCCCTGGCACGATCGCGAACAGCAGCGTCGAGGTGGCGTTGTACGGCTGCGCGCTGACATATCGCTGAGCCGCTGCGATCACCTGCTGGGCGCGGTCGGCGCGCAGCGGCGCCAGCGCATCGACGAGCTGCCCCGTGTCGTCGGCCAGGTCACGGTCGATCTGACTGCGCAACTGACTTCCCGTGGCGTCGTAGACGACGACGAAGATCGTCGCGACGGCGACGAGCATCACGCCCGCGACCCAAGCCGTCAGCCGCCAGCGCAGGCTTGATGCCTGGCGCACCGAACTCGCGACCCAGCGCCAGCGACGACTGACGAGGGCTGCATTCGCCGGCCGCGAGGCACGGCCTCCGTCGGTCTCAGCGGGCGACGAGCTCGCCGCCGTCAGTCCGCTGCGAGCACCTGTTTGCGTGCGCGCTTTAATCCGTCGCCTCGAAGCGATACCCGACCGAACGTACCGTCACGATCGGTGTACGGCGATCAGGACGCCGGAGCTTGCGGCGCAGATACCCGACGTAAACGTCGACGACGTTAGTGCCGGGATCGTACTCGTAGCCCCAAACCGCTCGCAGGATCTGCTCGCGTGACAGCACGCTGCCGCGGTTGCGCAGCAGGTACACCAGCAACTCGAACTCGGTCGTCGATAACCGCACGAGCTCGCCTGCCCGCCGCACCTCACGCGTGATCAAGTTGACGTCGATGTCGCCGGCCTGGATCGTGGTCGCCGGCGTCTGCGCCGCGACGCGCAGCTGCGCGCGGATTCGGGCAGCGAGCTCGCTCAGCGAGAACGGCTTGGTCAAGTAGTCGACCGCACCCGCATCGAGTCCGGCGACGCGGTGCTCGACCTCGCCGCGGGCGGTGAGAATGATCACGGGCAACGCCGGCTTGGCTGCGTGCACCGCGGCCAGCACCTCGAACCCGCTGCGCCCGGGCAGCATCATGTCGAGCACGATCAGATCGACCGCCTCGACGAGTGCACGCTCGGTCCCGGTCACGCCGTCCAGCGCCGCGCTGACCTCAAACCCATGGGCCTGTAGGCCGCGCTCGAGGAAATCCACGATCCCCGGCTCGTCCTCGATCACCAGAATCATCCCCTGCGACGCCGCCACGGCAGCGATCATAGGATGCCGACCAGCGTCTGACGGTAGCGGTGACGGTCGAGAGCCGCGGCCTTGGGAGTCCATAGCGGCCTGCGCGCGCGCCCTGATCGGCGTCCGCGCCTGCACCGCGAGAGCTTTCTCATTCATCGGTGAGCACAGCTTGAAGTTGGATGCCCAGACTCACCGGCCATGGATACCAGTGCACATCCGGGCGCATCGATTCGAGAGCACGTCTCGATCCGAAGCTCGGCCCTCAGGCGCAGGACGCGCCGACTCGCATTGATCGGCGGCGGAACCGACGGCAACCAGCAGCTGACGACGATCGCCGGCACGGTCCTGATCGTCCTGTTGGCCGCGCTCGGCGTGACGATCCTCCGCATTCACCAGTTGATCTGGATGCACCTGTTCCTCGGCCTGCTGCTGCTCGGTCCCGTGGGCCTGAAGATCGCCAGCACCGGTTACAGGTTCGTCCGCTACTACACCCACGACGACCAGTACACGCGCAAGGGCCCGCCCGAGCTGCCCCTCCGCCTGCTCGCGCCGCTGGTCGTGCTCTCGACCGTGACCGTGTTCGCAAGCGGTGTCGTGCTGCTGTTCAACGGTCCCGCGGGGCGCGGTCAGATGCTGCTGGTCCACAAAGCGAGCTTCATCATCTGGCTGGGGGTCACCGCCATACACGTTCTCGGCCACCTGCCCGGCATGCCGGCGACGCTGCGGACGGTCCTGGTCCGCCCACGCCCCGGCGCCGCCGGCGCGACCTCGGGCGCCGCCGGCCGGTGGATCGCGATCGCCGGGGCGATCGTGGGCGGGCTCGTGCTCGCAGTCGCACTACTGCCGCACTTCGGGGCGTGGACGTCGGGGATGTTCGCGCACCATCACCACGGCTAGTGGTGCCACTAGGGCGATGCGCGCGGATGCCAACATTGGCCTTCGTCGAACCTGGCGCTCGTCGGGTCCCAATCCCTGGGCTGGGAGGTCGCTACCCGGGTGGGGCCTCGCTGCGCTCGGCGTCCCTGGGGCCGTGCGACCCCATCCGGACGGGGCCGCACGGCGTCGTCTCCGTCGCGATCGGCAGCCTGAACGCGTATCGCCGAGCGGACCAGGTCGCCGAGGCTGTCGCTGCGCAAAACGTCACGTACGAGCGGTCCGATCCGGGTCGCGTCACGAACTGGCTCACAGCAGGCCACGACCTGACGCACGGCGAGCGCATCGGTCGTGCACGAAACGTTTAGGTTCCGACGACGTAGAGCCGCCGAGAGCGCCAAAGCGCGCAGGACGGACTCTCGGATGGCCGGCCCGCGGATGTGGCCGACCGCTGCACTGATGGCACACAACTGTTTGCGTTCTGTGACGAACGCGTCTTGTTCCGTTACGCGCCTCGGTCTAGCGTGCCAGTTCCGTCCGCCACCCGTCCTACCGTTGCCGTCACGAGCATGAACAAGGAGCCGAACCACAGATGAGCGAGTACGAGAAGGCTGGCGCGAAGCCAGGTGCGGCGCCCGATGCGAAGCTTGACGCCAAGCGTCAGGCGGCCCTCAAGGGCGCCCTTTCCCAGATCGAGAAGCAGTTCGGCAAGGGCACGGTGATGCGGATGGGCGACCCTGGCGCGCGTGTCGCGGTGGACGCGATCCCGACCGGCGCGCTGGCGCTCGATGTGGCGCTCGGAATCGGCGGCGTCCCGCGCGGACGGGTCATCGAGATCTTCGGTCCCGAGTCGTCCGGTAAGACGACGCTCGTCTACCACATCCTCGCCGAGGCGCAGAAGCTGGGCGGCATATGCGCGTTCATCGACGCCGAGCACGCGATGGACCCGCTGTACGCGCAGCAGATCGGCGTCGACATCGACGAGCTGCTCGTCTCCCAGCCGGATTATGGTGAGCAGGCGCTCGAGGTCGTCGACATGCTGATCCGCTCGGGAGCCGTCGACGTGATCGCCGTCGACTCGGTCGCCGCGCTGACGCCGCGCGCCGAGCTCGAGGGCCAAATGGGCGATCAGAGCGTCGGCGTCCAGGCTCGGATGATGTCGCAGGCGATGCGCAAGTTGACAGGCGTGCTCAACCGCACGCAGACGCTGTGCGTGTTCACGAACCAGATCCGCGAGAAGGTAGGGGTGATGTTCGGGCCCACCGAGACCCAGCCGGGCGGTCGTGCGCTGAAGTTCTATTCGTCGGTGCGCCTGGACATTCGCCGGATCGAGACGCTCAAGGACGGTGCCGAGGCGGTCGGCAACAGAGTCAAGGTGAAGGTCGTCAAGAACAAGGTCGCGGCGCCGTTCAAGCAGGCCGAGTTCGACATCGAGTTCGGCAAGGGGATCTCGACCTCGGGGTGCCTGATCGACTATGGCGTCGAGCACAACATCATCACCAAGTCCGGCTCGTTCTTCTCCTACGGAGACGAGCGGCTCGGCCAGGGTCGGAACAACGCCAAGACGTTCCTCGACGAGCACCAGGAGACAGCCAAGGAGATCGAGGCGAAGATCTATGCGGCGCTCGGGATCGGGCAAGACCTGGTGAAGCCGATCGAGCCGCGCCAAGAGGAAGCGGCCAACGGCGCCCCGGTGCCGGCGGCTGGCGAATGGCCGGTGGAGCCAGTCGAAGCGGTCGGCGGTCGCGCTGCGTAAGGGGCCCTAAGGACCCGCGGAGGAGACCGCCCATGACCGGCGACCGGCTCCAGCGGGCGCTCGAGCTCGCCTATCGCTACCTCGATGATCGAGACCGGACGGTTGCGGAGATGCGCCGGCAACTCGCGGGCCGAGGTCTGGGAGGAGAGGAGATCGACGGCGCGGTGCAGGCGCTGATCGCTGATGGATACCTCGACGATGCCCGCTTTGCGCGCCTGTTCGCGCAGGACAAGCGCGAGCTCCAGCAGTGGGGACAAGACCGGATCCGACGCGCGTTGCTGCAGCGCGGCCTCGACCGCGAGCTCGTCGACGACGCCCTTCAGGCGACGAGCTGCGAGCCGGAGCTCGAGCGTGCCGTGGCGGTGCTCCGTAGCCGTCTTCGGTGCCCTCCCCGTGACCGGCGCGAGCGAGATCGGGCGCTCGGGGTGCTGATCCGCAAGGGCTACGACGGCGAGCTCGCGCTCGAAGCACTTGCTGCCTACGCGCGGGATGCCGGCCTGCCGGACTCGCTCTAGCCCGCTAGTGGTGCATCCTGCAGGATGTGCCGCTAGGTTTCCTCTCGATCGCGTGGGCGCGACGGCTGCCGGTTTGCGCCCCGTCGCTGCCGGTATTACGATGCCGAGTAGCGAACGAACGGCCCGCGGGCCAGAAAATACGAGCAAATCTCCGAAAACTTGATACCGGACTTAGCATTGATGGCAGTCGCAAACGGCCCGATCCGACCATCTGCGTCGGGCGCCGCGCCGCCCGATCAGTCATAGCGCCAGGCAGCTAGCCGCCACCTCAACGGCGATGCCAGTCGTCCGGCCCGGCATATGCTCGTGCGCCTTGCACACGGGCCGCTCGGTCGCTCCCAAAAACTTGATGCTGAAAAGCGGTGCGGCGGTGTCCGGACCGCTAGGGAGAGGAAACGACCATGGACAACATCGGTGCAGCAGCGCTGATCGCGGTGGGAATCGTGATCGCCGCGTCGGTGTACGCGGTCGTTACCAGCCGCACGAATGCCGCGCAGCCGATCGCGCCCGCGCCAGCGCCCGCCGCACCTGTCCCTGTCGTCGATACGGAGCTGCCAAAACAGACGGCGGCGCTTGCCAGACGCGAGGAGGCCTTGGCCGAGCGCGAGCTGCAGCTGGGCCAAGAGCGTGAGGCGCTGAAGGGTGGCCAACAGGAGCTCCAGCGCGAGCTGGAGCGGATCTCTGGCCTGTCGGCGGCCCGCGCCAAGCAACTGCTGCTCAAGGACATCGAGGAACAAGCCAAGCACGACGCGGCGCGGCGGATCCGGCAGATCGAGATCGAGACCAAGCGCGAAGCCGAGCGCCGGGTCCGCAACATCCTCTCGGTGTGCATGCAGCGGCTCGCCGCCGGCCACGCGGCCGAGACGACCGTCTCCGTCGTTCAGCTATCGGCCGACGACATGAAGGGCCGGATCATCGGTCGCGAGGGACGCAACATCCGCGCGCTGGAGAACCTGACCGGCGTTGACTTCATCATCGACGACACGCCCGGAGCGGTCGTCCTGTCGGGCTTTGACGGCGTGCGCCGTGAGATCGCGAGGCTGACGCTGGAGAAGCTCTTGCAGGACGGGCGTATCCACCCTGCGCGGATCGAGGAGATGTACTACCAGGCCAAGTCTGAGCTTGAGAACCACATCGTCGAGGCCGGCGAGCAGGGCGCGTTTGACGCCGGCGTCCAAGGCCTGCATCCGGAGCTGGTGAAGCTGCTCGGGCGGCTCAAGTTTCGCACCAGCTACGGCCAGAACGTGCTCGCCCATTCAGTCGAGGTCGCCCAACTGGCGTCGATGATGGCCCACGAGCTGGGCGCGAGCGCCAAGACCGCCCGCCGCGCGGCGCTGCTGCACGACATCGGCAAGGCGGTGACGCACGAGATCGAAGGGCCGCACGCCCTGGTCGGAGGCGATCTCGCACGCAAGTACGGCGAATCGGAGGCGGTCGCCCACGCGATGGAGGCCCATCACAACGAGGTCGAGCCGCAGACGATCGAGGCCGTGATCGTGCAGGCGGCGGATGCCCTGTCCGGTGCGCGCCCAGGAGCGCGTGGAGAGTCGTTGGAGCAGTACGTCAAGCGGCTTCGTGACCTCGAGCAGATCGCGACCCGGCATAAGGGCGTCGAGAAGGTCTACGCGATGCAGGCCGGCCGCGAGATCCGAGTGATGGTGGCCCCTGGCGCGATCGATGACGACGCGGCAACGCTGCTCTCCTACGAGATCGCCAGGGAGATCGAGAAGGAGCTCGAATACCCCGGGCAGATCAAGGTGACCGTAATCCGCGAGTCGCGCTCGGTCGAGTACGCGCGCTGAACGCTTCGCACAGGTCGGAAATCTCGTCTGGATCGCGCCGGCTGAGTTGGCTGTCTCGCGGTCGCGGACACGGCCCGTGACGCGCTTGCGCGGCTCGTTCCCACAGCACGCGAGCGACACCTCAGCCTCGCTGTCAACACCGACGGGCTCGCCGACGATCGGCCCGTGTTCGTCCACGCCGATCGCAACCGCTTCAACCAGATCCTGCTGAACCTGCTCTCCAACGCGATCAAATACAACCGGCTCGGCGGGCGAGTCGAGATCTCATTCCAGACCACGACAACGCCCGCGTCCGGACCGCGATCGCCGACACCGGCATCGGAATCGCCCGCGACCGCCTCATTTCCGCATTTCCGGGCTTGATCGGTCGGGCCCGATTGGGTGGGCGGGTGAGTTCGGCCTCGATGACGCTGGGGTTCGCGGGACCGGTTGACAAAGGTCTCTTTGAGAGCTTAGACTGCGATGCGGATGAGTGGACCGGAGACGTACGAGGTCAGGCGCCTCGGCGAGATGCAGCGCGCGTTCGGCGGGGCTCTCGCGCGCGTCCGCGCGGAGCTCGGGATCACCGCGTTCGGGGTGCAGGTCGTTGACCTGCCACCAAGCTCCGGCGATCTTGCGCCCGAGCATGACCATCGGCACGACGGACAGGAGGAGCTCTACCTGCTGCTCGCCGGGTCGGCCGAAGTGGTCGTTGCGGACGGCACTATCGGGCTTGACCCCGAGACGTTCGTCCGGCTCGGACCGGAGGTCCGCCGCCGGATCCGCAGCGGCCCCGAGGGCGCGCGTGTACTCATGGTCGGCGCTGTGCCCGGGCAGGCCTACACCCCGCCGGCGATGTCGCAGCTCGACGGTCCGGAGACCCTCGGGCCGACCGCCTCGAGCGCGATGACCCCGGACGGCCCGCCGCCACAGTTGCCGCGCTAGTCAATCCACCAGAGGAGTCGAACGATGTCGATCGGGACCGCCCAGCCGTACCACCTCGCCGCCGGCGAGGGAGAGCCGATGTCATGGTTCACCGCCCAGTTCCAGCTCAAGGCGTCCGACCCGCAGATCGGCCTGATGGAACTCGAGGGCTCACCCGGCGTCGAGCCGCCGATGCACGTGCACCGCAACGAGGATGAGTGGTACTACCTCCTCGACGGTGAGGTGACCTTCCACGTCGGCGGGGAGACCTACGAGGGCCGGGCGGGATCGCTGGTGTTCCTCCCCCGGGCGGTCCCGCACACGTTCTCGATCCGGACCCCTTCGGCACGGATGCTGCTGCTCAATGCGCCGGGCGGGTTTGAGCGGATGTTCGAGCTCGCGCCCGCCACGCCAGAGCAGGCCATCGCGGCCCTCGCCCGGCACGACGTCGAGGTCGTCGGGCCGCACCCGCGCCAAGCAGCCGAGCGCGCGTCATAGACCCAGATCTCGCTCTCCGAACCGCACTGGAGCAACCCGTGCCAACACCGCAACAGTCGCTCGAGGCCGCCTACGAAGGCTGGAACGCAGGCAGCCTCGACCGGTACCTGGAGCTCTACGCGGACGAGATCCGCCTGCACGGCTACTCGCCCGAGCCGATGAACAAGGGCGAGGTCAAAGGCTTCTACGAAATGATCTTCCGTGCGTTTGACTCGCCGAAGCTGTCGTTCCACGAAACCCTCTGGGACGGCGATAGCTGCGCCATCCGCTTCACGATGACCGGCCGCCACGTCGCCGAATTCATCGGCGTACCAGCCACCGGCACCGAGTTCGAGGCGAGCGCGTGATCGAGCGGTTCTCCCAAGCCGACATGCTGGGCCTGCTCGTGCAGATCGGCGGCGTGCCAGCACCCGCATGACAGCGGCGTCTGGAGGCGCAGCGTCCCGCCCAAAGCGGGTGCGCTCGTGGCGTCGGTGAGGCGCTCGTAGTGCGAGAACAGGAGGGAGCGGACGACCGACCCTGAGTGGGTCTTCGGTCACGTCCCAGGTGACATCCTATGAGAGGTGGGAGAGGATGCCGGCGAGGTCGCCGCGGCCGAACTCGTACATCGCGGCGACGGTATTCGTGTGTGAAGCGGTGGTGGTTGTCATGGCCAAGATGCTCGACCCGGCAGCGCGGCGGCGGAATGGGCCATTTGGCTTAGGTTAGGGTCCGCGCAAGAATTAGCGGTCGGAATTGACGAGTGGCTGGGCGTGTCTGGCGCCACCGGCTCGCCCGACAATACCGGGAGTATGCGAGGGCGAGCCGGTGGCGCCAGGCGCGTCCAGACGCCGTCAAAACGAGCGATAATTCTTGCGCGGACCCTTAGGGTGCAGGGCGCAGCTCCTCTGGAGGGACGTC
>JBEKRJ010000168.1:0-8162 GCA_049518835.1 Solirubrobacteraceae bacterium | reverse complement strand
TCGTCGCGTCCGGCTCGATCCTCGCGCTGAAGGGCCCGGGCTGGTGGCATTTCACCGGCATCGGGCACTTCTTCAACAGCATCCACCTGTGGGGCGTCGAGCTGTTCTTCTTCTTCATGGTGATCCACCTGTGGGGCAAGTACTGGATGGCGGCCTGGAGGGGCGGTCGCGCCCGCACGTGGATCACGGGCGCGGTGACGTTCCTGGTCGCGGTCCCGTGCGCGCTGACGGGCTATGTGTCCCAGCAGAACTTCGACGCGCAGTGGATCTCCACCCAGGCCAAGGACGCGATGAACTCCGTCGGGATCGGCGCGTTCTTCAACCTGATGAACTTCGGGCAGATGTACTCCTACCACGTGCTGCTGCTGCCGGCGGTGGTGATCAGCCTGGTTGTGGCGCACGTGCTCCTGGTCCGCCGGCACGGCGTCGTGCCGCCGTTCGAGCTCGAGCCGGCACCGGCGAAGGCGCCGGCCGCCTCCTCCGGCGGTGACCCGACCGGCGCGGGTGTGGTGGCCTCATGACCCGGGAGGAGCAAAAGCGCCGGCGCCTGGCGGAGGACGAGGCAGCGCGCGAGTGGAAAGGCTCATATCGCCCGTATGACCTCGTCAAGGAGTTCTCGATCGCGATTGGCGCGGTGCTCGCACTCGCAGTCGTGCTGACGATCCTGTTCTCCTCGCCCGATGACCCTCCGAGCACGATCAGGCAGTGGTCGCGGACCGACCCGGTCGACTTCGTCACGACCGCTGTCTCAGAGCTCGACGGCACGAGCGGTACCGCCGACTACGGGCCGCCGTATAACCATAACGGCGACGGCCAGCAGATCGCGTTCATCCACCTGCAGAAGTGGCTCGGCGTCAGCCATCCGATCAACTCGGCGACCGACTTCGTGCTCGCACCGCTGCGCTCGATCTATGGTCAGCCGGCGCTACAGCGAGCGATCTCGACCTACCAGTCGGCATCGGCCAAAGACCAGACGACTTGGACGACCGCCTACGCGAACGCGCTCGGCAAGTCGAAGGTCAACGCCGACGATTCGCTGTCAGTCCCGGCCGGAGGCTACGGACCGGTGCCGACGCTGATGAGCTCGCTGCTGACGTTCGCCCAGGCCGGCGGCCTGGACGGAGCGCTGCTGACGAGCAAGCAGTTTTACCAGACCGACTACACAAAGCCGCTGCTGTTCATGGCCGATGGCGGCGTGCTGGCAAACCGCGCCCAGCAGCAGGGCCTGCTCGGCACCCAGTGGGGGATGATGAACGAGACCGGCAGTTATCCGGGCCAGGTGTGGCTTTGGCTGTACACGTTCTGGTACCAGATCAAGCCGTTCTCGGCCTCAGTCAACGCTGATGCCCTCGTGATGCTCGTGATGGGCGTGCTCAGCGCGCTGTTCGTCTTGGTCCCGCTGCTGCCCGGAATCCGCGACATCCCGCGACGGATCCCGATCTACAAGCTGATCTGGCGCGACCACTACCGGGCCTCGATGCGGGCCTGATCGCCACCGCAGACCGCTCGCGATGCCAGACCGCCCCCGAGCGCGTTAGCCTCGGGGCGATCGCGCAATGAATGGGATCGAGCTCGAGCGCAAGTTCCTGGTCACGAGGCTCCCGCCGGGGATCGAGCCCGAAGGTGGCAGCCAGATCAGTCAGGGCTACCTGGCGATCGGGCAGGACGGCTCGGAGGTGCGCGTGCGCCGGCGCCGCGACCGCACCGCGCTGACCGCAAAGCAGGGCCGCGGCCTGGTCCGCCGCGAGGAGGAGATCGAGATCCCACGGGCGCACTTCGAGCGCCTGTGGCCGCTGACCGAAGGCCGCCGTGTGCTCAAGCGCCGGCACGAGATCACGCTCCAAGGTGGGCTGCTGCTCGAGCTCGACGTCTATGAAGGCGCGCTGCGCGGCCTGCTGACCGCCGAGATCGAGTTCCCCAGCCTCGCCGCAGCCGAGCGGTTCGTCGCGCCGGCGTGGCTTGGGCGGGAGGTGACCGACGACGACGCGTACAAGAACCGCCAGCTCGCCGCCGCGGGGCTGCCGGACGGCCATGTCCCGGCCGACGCTGAGTAGCGCATCTCGCGGCCGCCACTCGCGGGCCCTTAGGGGCACGGCGCGGCGCTGTGTGCGCCGGCCGGCAGGCACTTCGGCGCTGGGAGCGGAACCCGTGCCACGATCGTGTCGCGGTCGACGCTCAGGCTGCCGGTCGTCAGCTCCAGCCGGGCTCTGATCGGCGCCAGGGCGCCGGCGGGCAACGACAGCTCCTTGCCGGCTTGCGTCTGCGTTGCGACGATCGTCAGCGCCGCGCCTGCGGGGTCGAGCGCGACGCGCACGTCGGCGTCGGCGGTCAGCACGGCGATGATGTCGTCGGTCAGCCTGTAGACGGTCGTCTCGAGCTCGGTCTCGAGGCGGTCGGTGATGCCGTCGGTCAAGAGCCGGATCTTGCGCCCCGAACGCGTGCTCGCGCGGTTTGCCAGGCCACGCAGCGCGGGCTCGAGGCCAAGCTCGTCGAGCGACGGAGGCCGCAGCCCGACGGCGAGGTCGCGCAGCGCGCCCGAGGTCTCGGCCAGCGTCGCGCGCAGCGTCTCGACGTGTGCGCGGCTCGGGCGCGAGCCGAGGTCTCGCTCGACGGCTCGCAGGCCGAGCTGGATCGCGACCAACGCCTGCGCGCTCTGGTTGTGCAGCTCGCGCGCCAGGTCGCTGCGCTCGCGCTCCTGCTGCGCGAGTAGCAGCTCGACACGTTCGCCTTGCTCGGCGAGCCGGCCTTGGGCGTCGGACAACTCGGCATGCAGCGCGGCCTGGCCTCGCTGGAGCACGAGCAGCCGCTGGTTCTCGGCGGCAACCGCCGCCTGCATCGCCAGCAGCTCCAGCGACAGCCGCTGCTCGGGGGTCACGGGACGCTTGCGCGCCGGCCCCACCTCCAGCATGCCGAGCTCCGATGCGCCCGTGGTCAGCTTGAACCCCAGCAGCGGGCCGTCGAGCCTGCCGAGCTCCGCCGGCCGCGCGCCGTCGATCGTGACCCGGACTCCGTGCGCCGGCACCAGCTCGCGCGCACGCTTTGCCACCAGGCCCGGCAGTGCCGCCGGGTCGCTCAGGGCTGCAAGCGCCAAGCCTGACTCCAGCAGTTGCAGCTGGCGGCTGCGTCCGGCGCGCATCCGGTCGGCGAAACGTCCGGTGATCAGCGCCACCGCCAGCATCGCGCCCGCGCCCGCGATCAGCTCCATCGCGCCGTTGTGGACGTGTTTGGTCTGCATCCACAGCTCGGTCAGCGCGGCGCACCCGAGCGCGGTGCCGAGGCCGGGCCGCAATCCCAGCTCGACCCCGACGAACGCCACCGGCACGACGTACAAGAACGCCAGCCCGCTGGCCGCGTCGGCGCCGGCCTGCCGGGCAGCGAAAATCGCGACAGTCGCTAGCGCCGCAGCGCCGAGCACGACCGCGCGTCGTTCGGTCCAGCCCCGGACCGGGAAGCTTTGACGGTTGCCGTTGATCATGCGCCCGCGCCGATCGTAGAAAGGTGGCCGCGCGGGCACATCCGCAACGCTAGCTGCCACCCACTCGGTAGTTGGCGACATCGCAAGCCGTAGTTCGCACGGATCAGGTCCGCGTGCCAGCCCCGATGAGCGCCGAGATGGCCTCGATTACCGTCCGGCCTGTGACCTTCCGCCTCAACACGCGGCCACAGGGCGCGCCCCGCGTGGTGATCGCTGGAGGGGGGGTCGCCGGACTGGAGACGATGATCGCGTTGCGGACGCTCGCCGGCGATCGCGCTGACGTGCAACTCGTCTCGCCCGAGCGCGAGTTTGCCTATCGTCCGCTGACGGTCGCTGCGGCGTTCGGCGCGTCGCTCGGCCCGCAGCTAGAGGTCGCCGAGCTGGCGCGGGCGGTCGGCGCCTCCTACGTGACCGACGCGGTGACGTCAGTCGCCCCGCGGGCGAACGCCGCAACGCTCTCGAGCGGTGCGCGGATTGGCTACGACATCCTCGTACTCGCCACCGGCGCGCGTCCGACCGACTCGATCCCGGGCGCGATCACGTTCGGGTCGCCCGGCGGCACGCGGCGGTTTCGCGCGCTGCTCGCCGCCGCGCAGAGCGGCGCCGTGTCGCGGATCGTGTTCGCGAGCACCGACGCGTGCGGCTGGCCGCTGGCGCTGTATGAGCTGGCGCTGCTGTCGGCGCAGCGGCTGCTATGCGCCGGCGTGCACGCCCAGTTGGCGGTGATGACGCCCGAGCTCGCACCGCTCGCGAGCTTCGGCGGGCGAGCCAGCGGCGCCGTGCTCGAAGAGCTCGAGGGACGCCGGATCCAGTTCCTGCCCGGGATGCACGCACGCGAGCTGGCGGCCGGCGAGCTGCGGGCGTCGCCGGGCGAGTTTCGGATGCCTGCGGACGCGGTGGTGACGCTGCCGGCGCTCACGGGCCCCCGGTTCGATGGCCTGCCGAGCGACGAGCGCGGCTTTATCGTCGCCGATGCGCACGGCCTCGTGCACGGGATGACCGACGTCTACGCGGCGGGCGACGCGATCTCGTTCCCGGTCAAGCACGGAGGGCTGGCGGCCGAGCAGGCCGACGCGGTCGCCGCGGCGATCGCCGCCCGGCTCGGGGCGCCGGTCAAGCCCGAGCCGTTTGCGCCCGTGCTGCGCGGGATGTTGCTGACCGGCGGGGACACCCGCTACATGGAAGGCCCGCTGGACCAATCGGGTGCCGCGACGACGAGCACGAACCCGTTGTGGTGGCCGCCGGCGAAGATCGCGGGCCGCTACATCGCGCCGTACCTGAGCGGCCAGATCACCGGTCCGCCGGCGTCGCTGACGCGCGTGCCCGTTGAGCTGGAGATCGAGCGTGAGCCCCAGCCAGTGGGGGCAGGAGCGGACGAAAGCGGTTGAGTCTTGCGAGGAGGCGAGCATGGAGTTGCACTTGATCGACGGTGACAGCGCGACACTCGACCCGGGGTCCGACGCTGCGGATATCGTGCCTCAGATGGCCGAGATGCCGTGGGCGCAGGCGCCGATCACGATCGTGATCGCCGACGATCACCAGGTCGTGCGGGCTGGCCTGCGGCTGCTGCTCGAGGCCGAGGATGGCTTCGAGGTCGTCGCCGAGGCCGGCGACGTCGAGAGCACGGAGCGGCGCGTGACCGCCTACCGGCCGCGGGTCCTGATTCTCGACCTGAACATGCCAGGCGGCTCCAGCTTGCCGGCGATCCCGGGACTGCGCAAGCTCGCTCCGAACACCCAAATCGTGGTGCTGACAATGCAAAACGACCCGGCGTTCGCGCGCGAGGCGCTGCGCGCCGGCGCGATCGGTTACGTACTCAAGGAGGCGGCCGACACCGAACTGGTGCAGGCGGTCCGGCTCGCCGCCGACGGTCGCACGTACCTCAATCCGGAGCTGGGAGCCCGGCTCGCGGCCGAGCCCCCGACCCCATCTGGGCCGCCCGACGACCTCAGCGCCCGCGAGCTCGAGGTGCTCAAGCTGATCGCCCTCGGCCACACCAACGGCGAGATCGCCTCGACGCTGTATCTGAGCGTGCGCACGGTCGAATCCCACCGCGCCCACATCCAGCAGAAGACGCGCCGCACGACCCGCGCGGATTTGGTCGCCTACGCGCGCGAGCACCACCTGCTCTGACGCCGACCCTCGACTGCCTCGGATCGTCCGCGTCTTGCTCGCGATCGAGGTGGCCCAGCGGGCGGCGCCGATCGCGCTCAACCTCGCCCACGCGATCCCAGCCGGGATCGCGGGCGCCCGCGTCGGGGATGGCCGTGCAGCGGCACGCCGTCCACGCCCGTCTCGACCGCCGGCGTCGCGCGCAATGCCTGTGGGTGCACCAGGGCTCCGAGACCCCCGCCTTGATCGGCCGTGGTGGTTGACCTGGTGGAGCGTTGGAAACGTCGGTCGGGTGCGTTTGCCGATGACGTGGTTGCCATTGCTCATTACTCGGTACGTATTGGGTAACGGGTAACCACGGCCATTGACAACGGGCCGTTTGTCGGGGACTGGGAGCACGGGGGGATGCGAATGGCCGGGCGCTGGTCGGCGCCCCCTGAGAGCGCGTGCGGTCAATCAAGGCTTCGGCGTTGAAGGCGCTGCGGATGTTGCGTTGAGGACGTTGTAGCCTTGAAGCAGTCAATGGATGGGCGCGGGGATCTCCGAGACTCGTCGTTCAGCCGTCTTGGAGGCCGTTATGGCCAACCTCTCGTCAGACGATCAGCCCGAGAAGTCGGCCAACGGGACGGTCAAGCGACTGCATCAGAACAACAGTACTTTTGCTTCGACGGGGTCCCGTGACGAGCAAACGCTTGCCGACAGCGATCAGACGCTCGCCGACAGTGACCAGACGCTGGCCGACAGTGACCAGACAAGCGGTGAGCGAGACCAGTCAAGCGCCGACAGCGACCAGGTCGCCTCCGATCGCGATCAGGCCGCCTCCGATCGCGACCTCGCGCACGGCGTCGATCTCCGAGATTATGAGGCCAGTCGTGAGATCCGGCGGCACACGGCGCTCCAGCGCGAGCAGACCGCCGGCGCGCGCCTGCAGGGCGCCCAGGAACGCGACGCGACCGCTGCGGCTCGCGATCTGGCGGCGCAGGCGCGAGATCGTGCTGCCGCCGCGCGCGATCTCGCGATGGCGCAGCGAGACGCCGACGACGCCCGCCACGACGCGCCCGCGATCGCCGGCGCCGAGATCATGTTGCGCGCCGCCGGGCAACGCAAGCGCGCCAGGGAGTACCGCATGCAAGCCGCCGAGCATCGCGCGCAGGCCGCCCGGGACCGGGAAGCCGCAGCGAGCGACCGCGAGCAGGGCGCCCGCGACCGCCTGCAAGCGCGCGCCGACCGCGAGGCGCTCGCGCGCGCGCTTGCGATCACCGAGGTCGACCCGCTGACCGGGGCACGCGCCAGAGCGGCGGGGCTGACCGAAATTGAACACGAAATCGACCGCAGTCGCAGGACAGGCAGCACGCTCGTGATCGTCTACGTCGACGTTGTCGGACTGAAACGTCGCAACGACAGCGCAGGTCACGACGCCGGCGACCGACTGCTCAAGCACGTCGTCGCACTGATCACCGAACATCTGCGCCCGTATGACCTGGTCGTCCGACTCGGCGGCGACGAGTTTCTGTGCGCGATGTCCAACATGACGCGCGGCGACGCACACCAGCGTTTCAGCGCCATCGCCAGCGCACTCGCCGCTTCCCGCGAAGCAGGCGCGATCCGCACTGGCTACGCGCAACTAACCGGCAGCGAGGCCGCGAAAGAGCTGATCGCGCGCGCCGACAGCGAACTGAACGACCGTCGCCGTGAGACTGACGCATCCGGCCGAGTAACGCCGTAGCGAGACGCATCCAAAAGCGCACACCGAACCACGCACGTTCAGGTGCAGTCACTTGGTCGCGTCGTCGGACTTGGCCGTCGCCTGCGGAGGGATCAGCTCGGCGCAGTACCGAGCCCTAATCGTGCTCCGCGATGTTGGTGAAGCCCGTAGATGGTGGTCGGGCGCCAGCTCGCTGCGGCACGCGGAGTCGGGTCCCGTGCGTCGCTTCTGGACTCCTCAGACGCGCTCGATCGGCCGGCCTCGCCGCGATCGGCTCCGATCAACCGGCGCTTGCAAGCCAAAGACCAGCCCTCGTCGGCGGCGCTCAGCTCAGCTCCGCTGAGCTGGCGCTTGACGGCTGCGCCAGCAGTCCGGGCTTGCGGTGTTCGGCGGGTGCCGTCGTGATTGCTCTCAGAGCGAGCGAGATCCGATGTGGCAGCGCCGGCGGCGGTCCGCGCCTAGTTTTGTTGTGTTACGGCGGTTGGGTGCAGTTCGGCGCCGCTCTTGCGTACGAGCCCGTCGGCCTGAAGGCCACGGGCGATCGCGTAGAGTCCGCTCGCTTCCTTGAGGCCGAACTGTTTGGCCGCCTGAGCGATAGTGATCCCGGGCTGAGCGACGATCAGGGCAAGCAGCTGGTCACGACGACCACCTGTGCGGGCCTCAGGCGCGCCGGCGTTAGCGCGGGCGGTGGAGGCGGCAGCGGGCGGGCGACTGCGTGGCTTCGCGTCCGCGGTCTTCTGTTCCGGCGGGAGCGCGGCGGGGGTGCTGGACGCGCGCCGGACCGTGACGCGCTTGGGCTTGGCCTCCGCTTCGGGTCGCGAGGCCGGCTCGCTCGTCGTGGTGGTGGCGGTGCCCGTGCCTTGGGCAAGC
>JBEKRJ010000167.1:0-8167 GCA_049518835.1 Solirubrobacteraceae bacterium | reverse complement strand
GGGAACGTGTCGGCGCCGGCGACCGCGACCGTGAACATCGATTCGCAGACGCCTTCGGTGAGCTTCGCGGGTCCGTCTGAGAGCGCGTGGGCGCGGGGGCCGGTGACGGTGTCGGTGACGGGGGCCGAGCAGCAGTCGTTGTCGGGCATCGCCGGAGAGTCGTGCTCGCAGGATGGGGGTGCGGCGTCGTGGACGCCCGGGAGTCAGGCGTCGGTGACCGCGTCTGCGGACGGGGTGGACACGATCGCCTGCCGCGCGGAAACGAATGCGGGCTCTTGGAGCCCGGTCCAAACGTACACCGTTCACATCGACAGCACGCCGCCGACGCTGGCCTACAGCAGCGGCCCTGATGAGGGCCGCTGGTATGGGTCTGCGCAGTCAATTCAGGTTAGCGCGCAGGGCGCGTCGGGCTTGGCGCCGGTGCAGTTGATCTCGTGTACGATTAACGGTCAGACGACGACGTATCCGGGCGGTCTGGCGACGATCACCGTGCAGCCTCCGGGCGGGGCGCTGATCTGCCAGGCCGAAGATGCCGCGGGGAGCTGGTCAGCGAGCCAGGCGTGGCAGTTCCTGGAGGCGGACACGCCGCCGACGGGGTTCTTCGCTCCGATCGATCCGACGAATGAGACGCAGTTGGTAGTGCCTGTGGCTGACGGCGGTCCGGGTGTCGCCGGGGGAGTGGTCCAGATCCAGACGTCCGCGGGCGCGTGGCGCGACCTGCCGACGACGTATGATCAAGCGACCGGGCGGCTGGTCGCGAACGTGCCCGATGACGGCAGCATCCCCGACGGGACATACGACGTTCGCGCGCTGGCGTGGGATGGTCTGGGCAACCAGGGGGTGATCAGCGACGATCAGCTCGGCGAGCCGGAGGTCGTGTCGCTGCCGTTGCGGATCGTGACGCAGCTGCACGTCGGCGAGGCGTCGGTGCTCAGCCAGCAGTGCCGGCTTGTGCGGGTGCCGTTGCCCGCTGTCGAGCAGCAGCGCCAGGGGCAGCATCCGCGGGCGACGGTGGTCCAGCGGTGTGAGACGGTCGCGACCCCGCAGCCGGCGGGTCCGGTGTCGCTTGCCTACGGCCAACGCGCGACCGTCGATGGGCTGCTGCAGACCGTCGACGGGGAGCCGATCGCCGACGCGCAGATCAATGTCACCCGCCACCCCGCGGGCTGGCCCGCCCGGTCGTCCGGGACGGTTCACACCAACCAGCAGGGCAGGTTCACCTACCAGGTCGGCGCGGGCCCGTCGCGGAGACTGACGTTCAGCTTCGCGGGGGACGGGACGCTGCGTGGCGCGAGCGCCGCGAGCCGGGTGCTGGTGTCCGGCCGGGCGACGATCAACGCTGCCGCGACTGCGGTCGCCGGCCGGGGGCTGCGGCTGTTCGGCAGGCTGCTCGGTGGCTATATCCCGGCGGGCGGCGCGCTGATCCAGTTGCAGTACCACATCGTCGGGTTCGCGGGTGGCTGGGCGCCGTTTGACGTCGTCGTCCGCGGACAGCCGTATAACGTGCTTGTCCGCGTGCATCCCGACGGCCGCTGGTCGACGGTGGTGCCGCTGACTCCGACCGCCGCCGGCTACACGTACCTGATCCGCGGCGTCGCGCAGGGACAGAATGGGTGGCCGTACACCGGCGCGCTGACTAGCGTCATCTCCCGTCACGTGCAGGCGGCCAAGGCGCCGGCGGCGGCTCGCGACCGCCGCGAGGTCCGCGCGGCGGCTGCGCGCCGGAACGCACGTGTCGCGGCTGCGCGGCGGCACGCCCGCCGGGTTGCCCAACGGCGCGCTCACCGCGGTCGCGGCCCCGCGCCGCGCCGACGGTCGGTCCGCGCCCCGCGCGCCACGCGGCGACACGCGATCCGCATGTTGTCGATCCGGTGGCTGCTCGACCCGGCGCACGACCCGCTGATCGAGATCTAGCCGCACACCCTCCGCGCCCATGGGCGGGGGGATTAGGAGCGCTCGGAACGGGCCGTCCGCACCTGGTGCGGGCGGCCCGTCGCACGTGTCGGGCAAACCCAAAAAGAAATTTGTCGCAAAACGTCTTCTCGCCCGCTTAAGGGCAGATGTCGATGACTATCTCATCTTCGCGGCGGCGTGAGGTGGCGCTGGGCGACTTCACGGGATTGGCTGCCGCCGACGCGATCGCTCGTCTGCGGGCGCTGGAGATGCGCCCCGCGGTCGAGGGCGTCGAGGCGGACGAGGCCGGCCAGCACGGGCTGGTGCTTGCCCACGAGCCGGCCGCGACCAGCGTCGTGCGCCGAGCGCAGCTGGTCACCCTCCTGGTCGGCCAGCATCCCCGCGGCGATGCTCCGCCACCGCCGCCGGCGCGCCCATCCCGACCCGTGTCGGCTATCGCGCCGGCCCTGACCGGCTCCTCGGCGCCGGCGGTATGCGGTCAGCCGCAGCCTCTTCGCGATCGCAGCGAGACGGCAGCGGCGGGAGGCGAGCCCGACGAGCCGCTCGCGGCCGCGGCCGCGCCGCCTGTCATATCAGCGGATGTCGCGCAGCCGCAGCCCGTGTCGCGCTCGCGCGGAGGTCGTCGACGTACCCGCCGCGCGCTGGCTGGCGCGTGGACCGCCGCGGCGGCTGCTGTCGCGCTGGCCGCTGCGATCCCCGCCGGACCCACCGTCCGGCGTCCGCGCGTGCTCAGAGCGCCGGCCGTGGTCGTGGTCGCACACCGGCCGTCGGCGCCGATATCGCGCGCGGCGGTCCCGCCGAGCACGTTGCCGCTAGCAGGTCGTCCGACGCGCCCGCCGGCGACGCATCCCCAGGCCGCGGATGCTCGCCCTGGTGGCCAGCGTCCGCACACCTCGCCGTGGTCTGTTACCGCGACAACAACGCCCGCCGTGCCGCCAACCGCCGGCGCGTCGGCGGCGTCCCCGCCCGTCGCCTCCGCGCGCGCGGCGCCGGCGCGAAGCGACACGTCGCCTGCAGCCGCCACCGCATCCCCCCAGCCGCAGTCGTCGCCGTCGTCTGCGGCCCCGGCGAGCACGGCTTGGACCTTGCCGCCGGCGACGTCGTCGCCGTCGATGCCCGACCCGCCGGCGGGCGCGTCCGGGTTGCCGCCTTCTCCTACGGGGCCGCTTCCAGGCCCGCCACCCACCTAACCGTCCACACATCGAAGGAGCTCTCGCCTTGAGAACCACCCCCGCACGTTTCTCTCACCCCGTCGGCCTGCTGCTCGGGATCGCGGTCGGCCTGGTCGTGGTCGCTGTTGTCGCGATCGTTGTTCTCGTGCCGGTGCTGTTTCCCGGCGGCGGCGCGCATGCGTTGCAGGCCGCCGGCCTGACGCAGGACAGCAACAGCGCGATCAGCGGGATCGAGACGTTCGCGGACAGGCTGACTGACAACGTCAAGTGGCTGGTCGCGACGCTGATCGGACTCGCGCTCGCGGTCGTCGGGCTGCTGTTCGCGATGGGCCACACGCGGGCGCATGACATCGCGATCAAGGCCGGGATCGGCGTCGCGATCATCGTCGGCCTCGGCGGGATCGTCAAATGACCGCCCGCCAACCACTCGACCACGGCACGCGTCAGCGGCGGTCGCCGCGGCAGATCGATCGCTGGACGGTCGGCGGCGCGTGGCGTGCTTACACCCGCGTCTGCGGGCGGCTGCTCGGCCCCGGGTGCGCCAGCCGCTGGCCGTTGGTGATCGTCGCGGTTGGCGGGGCGGTCGGCGGCGCGGCTGTCGTAGCGCTGTTGGGCCTGTCGGCCGTCTACGCGTTCGAGCTCCTCGAGCGCACGCCCGACCTGCAGTGGGGCGCTGCGATCCTCGGCCAGTCGCTGCTGTTTTTAGGCGCGATCGGCCTCCTGTTGTCGGGCCCGGCCTCGCGCTACGGGTACACGGTCGCGATCAAGGCCGGCCTCGCGCTGTTTGCGATCGCGACCCTCGCCTGGTTGCTGGCGTGACACTGCGCGCACCTCTCACGTACCGGCGCTGGCCGCGACGCGTCGCGCCGAGCTCGCCGTCCGGGATCCCGGCACGGCGTGTCGGCGAACACGCTCGCGGGCGGCGTGTCAGTGCGCACCGCCCGCTCGCGCGCCTGGTGCTCGTCGCCGTGGCGGTGATGCTGGTGGTGTTGGCGGGCGCGGGTCCGGCGCTGGCGGCGGCGCATGGCGGCGGCGCGGCGGGGGGTGGGGGAGGGTTCTCAGCGCCGTTTGGCCTGTTCGGGATCTCGATCAGCGGGATTTTGACGAGCATCGCGAAGCTCTTGTTCAAGGCGATCGCGAGCGCGATGTTGCCGAGTTTTTTGCGTAACCCGGGGTTGGATGCGTTGCGGTGGCTGATCGCGTTGCCGAACCCGGCGGACGCGGTGCAGTGGCCGACGATGCACCGCCTCGAGCGGGACACGACCGCGGTCGCGGTCGCGATCTTGCCGGTCACGTTCGCGGTTGCCGCCGCCCGCTACACGGCGTCGGGGGTGACCGGCGGCGCGCATCACCCCGCGGAGTCCCTCGGCCGGCTGCTGAGTGGCGCCCTGGGCTTGTTGTTGTTCCCGTGGGCGTTTGAGAACGCGATCGCGTTCGTGAACGTGATCACGACCGCGTTGTTGTCGTTTTCGTCGATCGACGACGGTCTGAACCGGGCGTTGTTGTTGATGTTCGCCGGCGGGCTCGCGTTTGGTGTCACCGGCCCGTTGATCGCGTTGATCTTGATCGGCGCGATCCTGTTGGCGGCCGGCCTGTTCATCATCAAGGTCGGGGTGCTCGCCGCGTTCGCGGTGCTGTTCGTCGCCGGCCCGCTCGCGATCGCCGTGACCCCGATCCCGGAGCTGCACGGCGTCTGGCGCCTGTGGCTGGGGATCGTGATCGCGCTCGCGCTGATCCCCGTCGGCTGGTGTCTGATCTTCGCCGTCGCCGGCGCGATCTCGGCGGACATCACGCATATCAGCACCCCGGCCGCGATCGGCACTCGGCTGGTCGGGTTCTTCGCCGGCGTGCTGACGTTCTTTCTCGCGTTCCGCTGGCCGTTCTTTCTGATTGGCCTGGTCCGCGCCCGCGGCCTGCTGTCCACCGAAACCCTCGGCGCCGGCGCCCGCGCCGGCGCGGGTGGCGCGACGGCGGGCGGCGCGGCGATCGCGCAGCGCGTCGCGCAGGCCCGCGCCGCGCTGTCCGCCGGCGTCGGGACGCTCGGCAGCGCCGTCTCGCACGCCGGCACCGCGTTCGGCGCGCCTTTGACCGGGTTCGCGGCTCCGCTGGCACGCGCGGCCGGGCGTGCTGGCGGCTGGGGCGTGTCCCGGGCCGCGGACAAGCTGGGTGTCGCGCCGCTCGCCGCGCGCGGACGCGAAACGCTCGACGCAGGCTGGAAGAACCTACGGGCCCGCGCCAGCGAAAGCCGGATCGCTAACAGCGATCGCGGCCGACGCGCCGGCGCCGCGGCCGCCGTGCTAGCCGCCGGCCCGGCCGCGGTCCGCGCCGCCGGCCGCGAGGTCCTGCACGGCCACGCCGACGAGCAGGGCGGCCGTCAGACCGGCGACCGGATCCTGAAGCGCACCGTCCAGCGGGCGGTGCTGCGCGCCCGCGAACGCGGGTACGCGGCCCGGACCCGCAACGCCCCGGACCCCAACACCCGGCCACAGCCGCAACCCCCGCCATCCCCCAACGGGCACGCCAGCGACGCGCGCGGAGGCGTCGACGCCGCCGCCGCCGCGGCCGCCGCGGCGGCCGGCGCGCACAGGCGCGCTCCAGCCGGACCGCCGCCTCGCAACCCGCAAACACCCGGTCAGGGCGCCGGCCCGGCCGACGGAGCGCCCAGACCAGCGGGCGCCGGTAGCGGCCCGCTGGAGAGCCCTCGCCGACAGACGCCGCCACGGCCGCCGAGCAGCGACGCCGGCCAGGGCCGGCGGGAGCGGGCCAGCCGGCCGAATCCGCCCCCCAACCCCAACCCCAACCGCAACCCCAACCGCGAGTCCGGGCCCGGCCCGCGAAAGGACAGCACGTGATGAGTCGCTCACCCGGTCAGCGAAGCGAGCCGCAAGCCAGCAGCGGCCGGCCTGGACCGCCGCCGGAACCGCCGTGTCGGCGGCCCGCCCAGGCGTGCTGGTGTCAGCGGCCGGTCGAGGTCGACGTCGGCGAGCTGGTGCTCGACTTCCGCCGCCGCGGCATGTTGCGCATCCACCCGGAGCCGGCAGAACTGTACGAGCTCGCGAACCCCGGCCGGGTCGACCTGACGCTCGCCGACGACGACACCCAGGCGCATGTTCGGATGTCGGGCTCAAGCGCGCGGCTGCTGGCGTATCGGCTGTTGGCGGCGAGCGCGGAGAACGCGTTCTACGTGCAGCGCGCCGCCGACCCCACCACCCTGCCTTTCCGCGACCCGGCGCGGCTGACGATGCTCGAGATCGACACGCTGCTCGAGGTCGACGCGCTCGCCTCCGCGCAACCGTGCACCGGTGCTGGCGCGCCCGGCGAGCACACCGCGGGCGGTGAGGCCGAGGGGTGTTGGCGCGGTCAGCCGGTCGAGATCGGCGTCGACCGGCTGGTGCTTGATTGCCGCGGCCGGGGGGTGTTGCGGTTCGACCCCGAGCCGGCGGAGCTGTATGAGCTCGCGCATCCTGGCCAGATCTACCTGGACCTGGACGTCGCCGAGGCCGCGGACTGCGACGTCGGCGGCAGCATGTCGGCGTCGCAGGCGCGGCTGTTGGCGTACCGGCTGCTGGCTGCGAGCGCGGAGAACGCGTTCTACGTCGAGGAGGCCCGCTACCGCGCCGAGCAGTCAAAGCGCGAAGCCGACGAGCAGAGGCTGCGGGAGATCGACTCGCCGGCGGAGCGTCTGCGGGAGTTCGAGCGCCAGGGGTTTGTGTTGGACGCTTGTGACCGCGAGCTGCTCGAGCGGCTCGAGCGCGGCGAGCTGCCCGACCGCTTCGGCGAGCTGGGAGAGGGGGGTGGACGGTGACGCATCGGACTTACAGGCGGTTGGATGAGCCGCCGAAGCTCGCTGGGTTCTCGTTCATGCAGTGGGTGTGCCTGCTCGCCTTGGGCGGCGTGGTGTACGGGGTCGAGCGGGTGTTGGCGTTGGCGACGCAGCCGTCGATCAGCGCGTTCACGCTGCTGGTCGGGCTGCCCGCCGCGTTGTTGTATTTCTCTGAGTCGGGCCGCCCGACGCTGTTGCGCCTCGTGCGCGACCTCGGCCGGTGGGCGTTTAGCGCGCGGGTGTACGAGCCGGGCGCGGGCCGCCCACGGCCGCTGCTGGTTGCCGATGCGGGCTACGCGCGCCGCGGCCGCCACGCCCGCGCTGCTGCTGGTGGTGGCTCGGCTGGGGTGGGCGCGGTTGAGGAAGGCGGGGTGGCGCGGTGAGACGGTTACGCCGGACACGCCAGGCGGGGGACCTTCTGCCGGTCAGCACGGTCACAGACGAGGGGCTGGCGGTGCTGGACGACTGCACGCTGGTGCGCGCGGTCGAGGTGTCGGCGATCGCGCCGTTGCGGATGAGCTCAGAGCAGCTTGGCCGCGCCGGCGCGGCGGTCGCGCAGCTCGCGGCGCAGCTGCCTGACCGCCAGTCGCTGACGCTGATCACCCAGGCCGAGCCGCTTGACAGCGCGAGCGTCGTCGACGACATCCACGACGGCGCCCGGCAGACCAGCCGGGCGCTAGAGCGCGCCGGGCGTGGTGACCGCGGCCGGGCGTTGGAAGCGCTCGCGCTCACCACCGCGAGCGGTGTCGTCGAGCACGCGCAGCGGATCTTCGCGATGTCGCTGCGCCACCTGCTGCTCGTCTCGTGGCGGCCGGAGCGCTACACGCTACGCAAACGCCGGATCACCCCCGGCCCGCTCGAGCAGGCCGTCCAGGACCACGACGCGCACCTCGCCAGCGTGACCGCGCAGCTGGTCGCGATGGAGCTCTCCCCGCGCTTGCTTGACGGGCGCGAGCTGCTCGCGCTGCTTGACCGCCAGCTGAACCCCGACGCCCCGGCCGACAGCAGCGACGTGGACCTGGACGGGCTGCTCGGCCCGCTCGACCAAGACGCACCGGCGGCGGCCGTGAACGCCGGCCGGCTGCGCGCCGTGTTGTGTCGCAGCCGGGTGGATGACAGCGCCCGGTCGCACCTGGTCGTGGGTGACACGGCGGTGCATGGGCGGGCGGTCAGCTCGGTGCCTGATCACACGTGGCTGGGGTGGCTGTTTCACTTGATGCAGTCGCCGTACCCGTTCACGCTCGCGGTGCACTGGCGC
>JBEKRJ010000166.1:0-8189 GCA_049518835.1 Solirubrobacteraceae bacterium | reverse complement strand
CCTCCCGGTAGCTGCGTCCGTCGCGGCGGTCGAGGATCGACAGCACCCCGATCACCTGCGTTCGGCGCTGCAGGGGGACGACGAGCATCGTGTACGGCACGTAGCCGGTGCCGGCGGCGATCCGGGCGGCCCAGCGGGGGTCGGTGTGGCAATCGGGCACCGCCTCGCCGACGCCGGTGTCGATCACGCTGCCGGCGATGCCGGTGCCGGGCGGCAGCCGGACGCCGACGATCTCGCGCGCCCCTGCTCCCCAGGCCGATTGGTAGACGAGCTCGCCGGTGGTCTGATCGACGAGGCAGATCGACGCCGCGGCGGCTCCGAACACGCCCGCGGCGGTGTGGACGATCGCTTCCATCAGGCTGCGCGACCGGTTCGCGTCGTCCAGCGAGACCGCGAGCGAGATCCCGGTCTCGGTCCGCAGGGGGGCGCCGAGCGCCTTGGCGAACGCCGCCATCGAGGCCACGCGCCGTTCGGGAATCAGCTCTAGCCCGGCCTCTACCGTGCGTTCGAGCTCAGGGGTGACGTTGTCAGACAGCGTCGTGAGCTTCGTCGGGTCGGCGTACACGGGGGTCCGGCCGGCGATCAGCGTCCACAACGTCGCGGCGATTCCGAACACGTCGGTGCGGGGGGAGACGCGGCCGCCCGCGAACACCTCGGGCGCCATGAACCTCGGCGTGCCGATCCCGACCGTGCCTTGGGACTCGGGCTCGTCGAGCGCTCGCGCGATCCCGAAGTCGACCAGCACGACGCCCTGCTCGCCGAGGATCAGGTTCTGCGGCTTGACGTCGCGGTGGATGATCTGCTGGTCGTGCACGTACTGGAGCGCCTCGCACGCCTGCCGGACATACTCGATCGACTGCTCGACCGGGAGCCCGGGCGTGCCGCGCTGCTTGAGCAGCTGGCCGAGGTCGATGCCGTGGATCAGCTCCATCACCAGGTACTGGCCGCTGGACGCCGCGAAGTGATCGAGGATCGCCACCACGCGCGGGTGCTGGAGGCTCGAGAGCAGCCGCGCCTCGGCCTCGAAGCGCTGATCGTGCGCCGGGTTGGTCGACTGCTTGAGCGCGACCTCGGCGCCGGTATCGGTGTCCACCGCCCGGTAGACGGCCCCCATCGCGCCGGCCGAGATCGGCTCGAGCACCCGGTAGCGGTTCTTGAACGTGATCCCAAGGACCTGCGAGGCGGTTCTGGGCTCTGTCACTCGTGCGAGCGTAGCGACAACACCAGCACCGGTGGAGGGTCGGGCGGGGCTAGTGGCCGACGCTGTAGCCGAGGGTCGCGAGGCCCTGCAGGGCGCCGCTGAGCGCCGCCGAGCCGGCCGCGATTTGCGTGCCGGCACGGCGATAGGACGCGCTCGAGTTCGACCCCGCGGCCGCCGCCGCCTGGGAGTAGCCGGCGGCGAGCTGGCGCAGGGCGCCGACGATCGCGGGCTGCGCATCCTGCAGCAGCGGCGAGACGGTCACGCCGCCGAGGTTGTCGGCCGCCTGCGTGTAGGCCCCCGCGAGTTGCTGCGCGGCGCTCGCTTGGCCCGCCGGCGCGGTCGCCGCGCCGAGCCGGGCGAGCGGTCCCTGGATCGCCGTGTGCAGGCGGGCGAACGTCGCCGACAGCGCTTGCGCGTAGGTCGCGCTCGGGCTCAGCGGATCTGCGGTGGCGCCGAGGAGGCGCAGCGTCGCGGCCACCTGCGAGCAGTCGCGCAGCACGCTCGGGGGGGCTGTGCTCGATGCCCAGCATGCGATCGTCGCCACGCCGGCGCTGGTCGGCACGACATATGCCGTCACGGTCCCGCCAAGCCCGCGGACGTGCAGGCCGCTGTACTGGTAGGCGTCGATGTCGCCGAGCGATACCGGCTCGCTCGGCGCAAGGCCGCCGAGCACCTGCGCGCGAAACGATGCCGGCAGCAGCGTCGCGCCGCCGGCGGCGGTTTCGCCGGCGGTCAGCCCGCCGCCGCCCGCGGTCCACGCCAGCGTGATCGGCGTGCCCTCGAAGCTGATCCCCGGCAACGCCGGGACGGTCGAGCTCAGCTGCCAGCCGGACGGGTAGTGAAGCTGCAGATGGCCGCTGCTGTCGGTGTTGTCGAAGGGCGTCGAAGCGGTGCTCGAGCTCGAGTTGCCGACGAGCAAGCCGGCCGCGATCGCGACCGCGGCAGCGACCAGCACGGCGACGATCGTCACGGCGCGGCCGCCGAACCGGGACGGCGCCGCCGGGGCGCGGGAGGGCTCGCCGCGAGGCGCCGGCGCGGCCACTGCTCCGGGCGCCGCAACAGGCCTAGTCGCGGCGGCCGCCGCGGCCGTCGGTACGGCGGGCGTCGCGAGCGCGCCCGTGATCACCGGCACGCGGGTGGTCTTGCGATTGCCGTCGCTGCCGAGCCCTGGGGCGATCCGCGTCGGGGGCGCGCCGAGGCTTGGCGTCGGCGAGGCGAACGCGAGCGTCGCCGCTCTGATCAGCGCGACCGGCGACGGGCGCGCTGCGGGGTCCTTCGCCATCCCGGCCGCGATCACCTCGTCGATCGCCGGCGGCAGCCCGGGAACGCGCTCGGTCAACCGTGGCGGTGGCTCGAGGATGTGCGCGTGCAGCGTGGCGGCCTCGTTGTTGCGCGGGAACGGCACGTCGCCCGTCAGGCACTCGCAGAGGACGCCCGCGAGCGCGTAGCAGTCGCTCGCGGCGGTGGCGGGCTCGCCCTGGATCTGCTCGGGCGCGACGTAGTCAATCGTGCCGATGAACTGCCCGGTGCCCGTCAGCCCCTCGGCGTCGTCGGGGGCCTTGATCAGGCCGAAGTCCGCGAGGTAGGCGTGATCGCCCTTGTCGACGAGGATGTTCTGGGGCTTGATGTCGCGGTGGATCAGGCCCGCTTCGTGCGCTTCGTCGAGCGCCTGTGCGACCTGGGCGAGGATCCGCAGGCTGCGGCGGGGGTCCAGCTTGGACGCCAGGATCAGGTCCTTGAGCGTCGGGCCGTCGATCAGGCGCATCGCCAGGAACAGGCCCTGCTCCGTCTGGCCCGCCTCGTAGACGGTGACGATGTGCTGGTGGTCGAGCTGCGCCTGTAGCTGGCCCTCGCGCTGGAAGCGGGCGCGGAACCCGGAGTCGTCGCTCAGCTCCGCCGCGAGGATCTTCAGCGCGACGACGCGATTGAGTGACAGCTGGGTGGCGCGGTAGACGATCCCCATGCCGCCCTCGCCGAGTATGCCGTCAACGCGATACCCGGCGACGTTCGTGCCCCTCGGAAGCAAAGCGGAGAAATCCTACTGAGGCGGGACGGGACTGCGGGCGGCGTCAGCCGCTGAGGATGACGCCGTTGCCGCCGGTGGAGCCGCCGCCGCTGCCAGAGCCGCCCGACCCGCTCGAGCCGCCGCTGGAGCTGGAGCCAGGGCTGGCGCTGCCGGCGCCGGGGCTGGCGCTGGCACCAGGGCTGGCGCTGCCGGCGCCGGGGCTGGCGGTGCCGGGGCTGGCGGTGCCGGGGCTGGCGCTGGAGCCGCTCGAGCCGGCGCTGCCGGTCGGGCTGCCGGCGCCGGTCGAGCTGCTGCCGGCGCTGTTGCCGGCTGCGCTGCTGCCGGCCGAGCCAGTCGAGCCGGTGACGCCGGACCCGCTGGACGGCGCCGGCGCTGCCGGCTTGGGGGCAGGCTTCGGCTTCAGCGCGGGCAGCGCGCTGGTCGCCACCGGGGCGTTGGTCACGGGAGCGGCCTGCGGCACCATATTGACCCTCGCCGGTGCAGGCGTGCCACCGCTCGAGCTCGACGTCGCGCCGGCCTTGCCGATCAGGAGCGCGGCGGCGAACAGGGCGGCCAGCAGCGCCAGCAGCAGGCCGTAACGGGCGGGGGCGGGGAGGGTCAGTGACATGTCAGACGCGGCTTTCTCTGACCGGGCTCGGTGCAGCGAGTGATCTTCGTGAAGTTGCCCGGAAGGATGTTGTACTGGATGAACGCTCCGATCGAGTGCGGAGCGGTGACGCGGATCTGCAGCTTCGAGCCGCCGGGCATGCTGACCCCGGCCAGGGCCGAGAACATCTCGACCGCGTTGCCGGACTTCGACAGCGGCCGGCAGAACCCGCTGCAGCTGACCTGGACGTGAGCGGCGCGCGCGGTCGCCACCGACAGGCTGAGGAGCTTGATCCCGTTCGCCGTCGCTCGCGCGGTCAGCGTCGTCTGCGCGGTCAAGCGCCGCGGCGGCGTCGCGTAGAAGTCGAACAGCATCTGCAGCAGACCGCCGGCGTCGTCGACGCCCCCGACCTGGAAGGTGTACGCCGTGCCCTTGGTGACCTGGGCGCTCAGCTGCTCGGATGGAAAGTCGGACGTGTGCGCGCACTGCAGCTCGGTCGGCACGAGCGTGCTGGTGTTGAACGTGTACAGCGCGATCATGTTGTCGAACCCGGACGTCTGGATCAGGATCGTGCCGTTGGCGTCCGGGTAGAAGTCGTACCAGACGGTCTTGCCGTAGCTGACGCCGTCGCAGGTGGTCGTCTCGGCGGGCCCGGACGGGCAGGTCGCATTCCCGCACGGGTTGAACAGGTTGCTCTGCACGGTCGCGGTGGTCGTGTTGCGCACGTCGGAGAGCGTGTCGGTGCGGTTGAGCCGCGTGCCCCGCGCATTGAGCTCGAGCGAGTCGATGTAGTCGTCGTTGCACGGCGCGTTTTGCAGGCACGCGGACGGGACCGTGCTCGCCGGCGCGGCGATCGCGGGCGACAGCGTGACGACGGCGATCAGCACGGCCAACGCCCCCGATGCCACCCACCAATGCAGCTTTTTGTGCCGGATCAGATCTCCTATCCTCACGGAACGGCCGGTCGATCATACTTCAGCGAGCGATGAGCGACCACTCCGCAGACCCACGCGTCGGAACCGAGATCGGCGAGTACCACATCGAGGGCCTGATCGCCGAGGGCGGGATGGGCAGGGTGTACCTCGCGACCGCGCCGGATGGGGCGCGCGTGGCGCTGAAGCTGGTCAAGGAGGACTACGCCCGTGACGAGACGTTCCGCCGCCGCTTTTACCGCGAGGCGCGGATCGCGCAGAGCGTCAAGCACGAGAACGTCGTGCCGATGCTCGCGACCGGCGAGCACGAGGGCCTGCCGTACATGGCGCAGCGGTTCGTCGACGGGATGGCGCTCGACCAGAAGATCAAGCGCGACGGCCCGCTCGACGTCGCGAACGCGATCCGGATCTGCACCGACGTCGCCGCGGGCCTCGAGGCGCTGTGGGCCGCCGGCATGGTCCATCGCGACGTCAAGCCCGCCAACATCCTGCTCGACGGGACCGGCAAGGCGTTCATCGCCGACTTCGGACTGGCCAAGGACACGCAGGGAAGCCTGCTGACGCTCCCCGGCCAGGCGCTCGGCTCGATGGATTACATGGCGCCCGAGCAGATCCGCGGCGAGCCGGTCAGCACCGCCAGCGACGTCTACGCGCTCGGGTGCGTGATGTACGAGTGCATGTGCGGCAAGCCGCCGTTCGCCCACGTCCAGGGGATGCGGATCCTGTGGGCGCACCTGCAGGACGCGCCGCCGGACCCGCGCGAGCTGCGCAAGGACCTGTCGCCCGAGTTCGCCAAGACGCTGCTGCTGGCGCTCGAGAAGGACCCCGCCAAGCGTCCCGCGAGCCCCGCGGAGTACGCGCGCATGCTCGCCGAGGCGGCGCGGGCGTAGCGGCCGGCGGTCGCCCGGACCGGCGATACATTGCGCCGCCCGCGTTCGCCGACGAGGTAGAGCCCGTTCTATGCCCACTGGACGGCGAACACGAGATGCTCGCCGAGCAGGCCCTTGAAGTGAAACTCGCCCCGCTGCTCGAACTGGAAGCTGGGGTCGGTCTCGGTGTACTGCTTGAGCATCGACGAGACCAGGATCTCGCCGCCCCTGGCCTCGGCCGCGATCCGCGCGGCCAGCACCACGTTGCGTCCCATCAGCTGCTCGGGGTTGGCGATCACGAACCCGGAGTGCAGGCCGGAGCGGACGGCGAGCACGCGCTCGACGCTCTCGGGGCCGCCGCCGAACGTGCGCTGCAGCTCGACGGCGGCGTGCAGGCCGGCATGGGCGCTGTTGAACTGGGCCAGGAAGCCGTCGTGCTCGAACCTCGCGACCTGGCCGTCGTGCAGCGAGACGACCCGTTCGACGAGCAGGCGGTGGTCGGCGACGATCCGCTGCCAGCGCTCTGCGCCGAGCTCCTGCGACGCGGTCGCGGCGTCGGCGATGTCGCCCAGCATCAGCGTGACGGCGCCGTCGGGAGAGCTGAGCCTGCTGCCGAGGTCGGGGATCATCGGCTCCAGCGCCGAGGCGATCACGTCAATCGAGGAGAGCTGTATCTGGTGTTCCAACGCGGGCTCCGGGTGCCAACCCGCCAACCATAGCTTGACACCCACCGGGAATCACAGCAGAATCGCGCGCTGCCGATGAAGGGGGCTGCAGACCAAGGGATTAGGATCAGCGCGTTCCCGCCGATCGGCGACTACGCGTTCCTGTCGGACTGCGAGACGGTCGCGCTGATCGCCCCCAACGGCAACGTCGAGTGGATGTGCGTCCCACGGATGGACTCGCCGAGCGTGTTCGCCTCGGTCCTGCACCGCGACGCGGGCAGCTTCCGGGTCGCGCCCGCCGACGTCAACGTCCCCGCCGGCCGGCGCTACATCCCCGGCACGATGGTGCTCGAGACCAGCTGGGAGACGCGCATGGGGTGGGTGATCGTGCGCGACGTGCTGAGCATCGGCCCCTGGCATCACGAGGACGAGCGCTCGCGCAGCCACCGCCGCTCGCCGACCGACCACGACGCCGACCACGTGATGCTGCGGCTGATCGAATGCGTGCAAGGGTCGGCCGAGGTCAAGCTCGAGTGCGAGCCGGCGTTCGACTACGGCGGCTTGGCGGCCGACTGGGAGTACACCGGCACCGGCTACCACGAGGCGATCGCGCGCTCGGAGGGGATCGATCAGCGGCTGCGGCTGGTGACCGATCTGCGGCTCGGGTTCGAAGGCCCGCGCGCGCGGGCGCGGACGATGCTGCACGAAGGCGACCCGGCGTTCGTCGCGCTCGGCTGGTCGCGTCACGGGATGCCGTCCAGCTACGACGAGGCCGCCGCGTGGCTGGCGCGCACGAGTCGCTTCTGGCAGGAGTGGCTCAAGCACGGCACGTTCCCCGATCACCCGTGGCGCGGGTACCTACAGCGCTCGGCGCTGACGCTCAAGGGGCTCACGTACGGCCCGTCCGGGGCGATGATCGCCGCGGCGACGACGTCGCTGCCGGAGGCGCCCGGCGGCGATCGCAACTGGGACTACCGCTACAGCTGGATCCGCGACTCGACGTTCATGCTCTGGAGCCTGTACACGCTCGGCTTCGACGAGGAGGCCAACGACTTCTTCTACTTCGTCGCCGACGTGGTCGAGTCCGAGCGCGGGCAGCTGCAGGTGATGTACGGGATCGGTGGCGAGAGCCGCCTCGAGGAGCAGGTGCTCGAGCATCTCACCGGGTACGACAATGCGCGCCCGGTGCGGATCGGCAACGGCGCCTACAACCAGGACCAGCACGACGTCTGGGGCGCGGTGCTGGACTCGATCTACCTGCACACGCGCTCGCGCGACCAGCTGCCCGACCGGCTGTGGCCGATCATCAAGCGCCAGGTCGAGGCGGCGCTGGGGCGCTGGCGCGAGCCCGATTGCGGGATCTGGGAGGTGCGCGGCGATCCGCGCCACTTCACCTCCTCGAAGCTGATGTGCTGGGTCGCGGCCGACCGGGGCGCGCGCCTGGCTCACATCCGCGACGACCAGCCAACGGCGGCGCGCTGGCGCGCCGCTGCGGACGAGATCCACGCCGACATCTGCACGCGTGGGGTGGACGGTCGCGGCGTGTTCGTGCAGCACTACGACACCGACGCGCTCGACGCCTCGCTGCTGCTGATGCCGCTCGTGCGCTTCTTGGCGCCCGACGACCCGCGGATCCGCGCGACCGTGCTCGCGATCGCCGACGAGCTGACCGAGAACGACCTCGTGCTGCGCTACCGCGTCGAGCAGACCGACGACGGCTTCGACAGCGAGGAGGGCACGTTTACGATCTGCTCGTTCTGGCTGGTGTCGGCGCTGGTCGAGATCGGCGAGCTCGCCCACGCGCGGCGGCTGTGCGAGAAGCTGCTGTCGTTCGCCAGCCCGCTCGGGCTGTACGCGGAGGAGATCGACGCCGCCAGCGGCCGGCACCTGGGCAACTTCCCGCAGGCGTT
>JBEKRJ010000165.1:0-8198 GCA_049518835.1 Solirubrobacteraceae bacterium | reverse complement strand
TCGCGCGCAGCGTCGACGGTCCGGCGATCCCAGCGCCGATCGCGACCGGCGGCGGCGTCGCCGACCCGGTCGCGGTCGGGCGCGAGGCGCCGCAGCCGGCCGCCAGCACGGCAAGGAGGGTCAAGGAGGGCATCGACAACGGTCTCATCAGCGTCTGCAGACGGTGCAACACGACCATCACAGCCGCGTCAGGATCCGGTTGCGAGGGCCTGTCGACGAAACGTTCCTATCATGCACATAGACAGTTGATGAGTGCTGAAGATCTGACCGAGATAGAACGGGCCGGACGCCGTTGCGCCGTGTGCCAGTCTGGCCGCGGCTGGCGCCGCTTCGATGTCGTGCGCCCGCCCGACCGCGAGCCAGTCGTCCTGTGCGGCAGCTGCCACGCCCGCTTCGGGGACGATCCGCCGGTCGGACGTCCGCCGGAGCCTGAGCCGGCGCCCGCGCCCGCGCAACAACGCCCCGCGCAGAAGCCCCGCAACGAGGAGCGCCGCAGCGACCGCCGTCCAGATCGACTGCGAACGGCGCTGCGCAAGCTGCCCAGCACGTTCTCGACCTCGATGGCCGCTCGCGCGGCGGGACTCAACAACGACAAGACGCTGGCTCGCTTGCACGAGCTCGAGCGCAAAGGCGAGGTGCGCAAGGTCGGCAACCGCTGGACGACCGAAGCGCCGCCGGACGCCCTTGCCTCGGCGATGGACCGGCTCGAGGCTCGCACGAGCAACCTGCGGATCGTCAGAGGGCGTTAGCGTTCGCGTAGCCGGGAGCCGGCCGGCCCGGGGTCGCACAGCGACTTGGCGGCTGTGACGCTAGCCGATCGAGTCGATCCACAGCGCGCGGGCGCCGCGCGGCGTCTGTACCTCGACGCGATCGCCGACGCGATGGCCGAGCAGCGCCCGCGCCACCGGAGAGGCGGCGGACAGCGTGCCTTGCGAGGGATCGGCGTCGTGGGGAGAGACCAGCGTGAAGGTCTGGGTGCGGTTGCTCTCGCGGTCGGTGAACGACACGGTGGCGCCGTGCTCCACGACCTCGGTGCTGCCGCTGCGCTCGATCACGTCGGCGCTGCGGATCTGGTTGCGCAGCCGCAGGATCCGCGTCTCCAGATGGGCCTGCTCCTCCTTGGCGGCGTGATACTCGGCATTCTCCTTCAGGTCCCCCCACTCGCGGGCGGTCTTGATCCTCGCGGCGACGTCCGTCCGGCCGGCGCTCTCCATCTGACGGAGCTCGCGCTGCATCGTCTCGAGCTCCTCGGCGGTGATCGTGATCCTGTCCATCACGTGAGTCTAGTGACGACGGGCCCAGGCGCTGCTGTGACCGCGCTGTCACCGTCGGTCGGCGATCCTGTCGGCGGTGGTGATCGATGATCGAGTGCCAGCATGCGCCGGTCGCTGAGACCCGCGTCCTGGTTGCGGCTGCCCGGCCGAACCGCGAGGCTGCGCCTGACGCTGCTCTACACCGGCATGTTCCTGGTGCTGGGGACGGCGTTGATCGCGATCACCTACCTGCTCGTCTCCGGCCGGCCGACGATCGAAGTCTCGCAAGCAGTGCCGAGCTCCGCGCTCGTCGTCCCCGCCGTCCCGGCGCAACCTACGCCTCCCGTGCCCCCCCGCGCATCGGCGCGGAGCGATCGCACTGTCATCGCGGTGCCGAGCCCGGTCAGGCGCGGCGTTCAGTCGGCGATCCGCGGCGAGGTGGTGCAGCAGCATTCCGCCGATCTGCGCGGCCTGCTGGCGGTGTCGTGGCTCGTGCTAGCCGTCAGCGCCCTCGCCTCGGCGGTGCTCGGGTGGCTGGCATCCGGCCGGGTGCTGCGCCCCCTGCGCGAGATGACCGCGACCGCGCGCACGATCTCCGCCGGCAACCTCGGCGAGCGGCTTGCGCTCACAGGGCCCGACGATGAGTTCAAGGCCCTCGGCGACACGCTGGACGCGTTGCTCGGCCGGCTCGACGCGTCGTTCGAGGCCCAGCGGCGGTTTGTCGCGAACGCCTCGCACGAGCTGCGGACCCCGCTGACGCTCGAGCGGACGCTGTTGCAGGTCGCGCTCGCGGACCCGGACGCGAGCGCGCAGACGCTGCGCGCGACGTGTGAGGAGCTGCTCGCATCCGGCCGCGAGCACGAGCGACTGCTGGAGGCGCTGCTGACGCTCGCCAGCAGCGAGCGCGGACTGGAGCGTCGCGAGCCGATCGACTTGGCGACGTGCGCCGGCGAGGTGCTGGCGACGCAGCGCCCGCTGCTCGACCGGCACGGCCTGCGGCTGTCAAGCGCGCTGGACGGCGCCGCGATCAGCGGTGACCCGACCTTGGTCGCGCGCCTGATCGCAAACCTGCTCGACAACGCCACGCGCTATAACCGCGCCGGCGGGCGGGTCGAGATCCGTACCGCGGCGCAGGGCGGGCTCGCGCTGCTGACGGTCGCAAACACCGGCGCGGTCGTCGCCGCCGGCGAGCTCGAACGGCTGTTCGAGCCGTTTGCGCGGCTCCCGCGGGATCGCATTACGACCGCCGACGGCCATCACGGACTCGGGCTCTCGATCGTGCGTGCGATTGCCACCGCCCACGGTGCCACCGTCAGCGCTCGCGCACAGCCCGGCGGCGGCCTGGAGGTGACGGTTGCCTTCCCCAGCCGCGACGGCACCGCCGTCCAAGCTCTAGCATCAGGGGTAAAGGAGTGAGCCATGACTGGCGCCGCAACGCGCGAGGCCGTCCAACCGAGGGACTTCCTCGCGATCGACAGCCTCCTGTCCGATGAGGAGCGTGACATCCGCGACATGGTGCGCGCGTTCGTGACCGACCGCGTGCTGCCAAACGTCGGGGATTGGTTCGAGCAGGCGCGGATCCCGCGCGAGCTGGCCGGAGAGCTCGGACGGCTTGGGCTGCTCGGCATGCACCTGCACGGGTACGGCTGCGCGGGCGCGAGCGCGACCGAGTACGGGCTCGTGTGCATGGAGCTCGAAGCGGGTGACAGCGGCGTGCGCAGCCTCGTCTCGGTGCAGGGGTCGCTGTCGATGTTCGCGATCCACCGCTGGGGCTCAGAGGAGCAAAAGCAGCGCTGGCTGCCGCCGATGAGCCGCGGCGAAGCGATCGGCTGCTTCGGGCTGACCGAGCCCGACGCGGGCTCAGATCCGGCCGCGATGCACACGCGCGCGCGCCGCGACGGCAGCGACTGGATCCTGCACGGGCAGAAGATGTGGATCACCAACGGCTCGATCGCCGACGTCGCGGTCGTCTGGGCGCAGACCGACGACGGCATCCGCGGCTTCCTCGTGCCGGCCGGCACGAAGGGCTTCACCACCCAGGACATCCACAAGAAGCTGTCGCTACGCGCCTCGGTGACATCCGAGCTGCTGCTCGACGACGTGCGCCTGCCCGCCGACGCGCTGCTGCCCGAGGCGAGCTCGCTGGCCGGGCCGCTGTCATGCTTGACCGAGGCCCGGTACGGAATCGTGTGGGGCGCCGTCGGCGCCGCGCGTGCGTGCCTGGAGGCGGCGCTGGACTACAGCAAGGAGCGGATTGCGTTCGGGCGCCCGATCGCCGCGACGCAGCTGCAGCAGGCCAAGCTCGCGCAGATGGCGCTCGAGGTCAACCGCGCGTCGTTGCTGGCGCTGCACCTCGGCCGCCTCAAGGACCAGGGCCGGCTACACCACGAGCAGGTCAGCATGGGCAAGCTCGGTAACGTGAACGCCGCGCTCGAGGTGGCGCGCAACGCCCGGCAGGTGCTGGGCGCCAACGGCGTCACGCTCGAGTATCCGGTCATCCGGCACATGAACAACCTCGAGTCGGTCGTCACCTACGAGGGGACCGCCGACGTGCACGCGCTTGTCGTCGGGGGCGCCCTCACCGGCATCCAGGCGTTTCGCTGAGCGATCGGTCGCTCACCCGCGGGCGAGCAGGAACCTCCAGAAGGTGATGTCGGCGTACGCGGCCAGTGCCCGCTCGTCGCGTTGCATCGCCCACCGGGCGGCCCTGATCGCCTGGCCGGCGCGCTCGCGTGCAGTCGCCAACGACGCGCGCTCGCCGGCGAGCTGGGCCTGCGCTCGCTGTAGCTCGGCCGTCGCGCGCCGCTCCTGCGCTCGATGCTCTGCCCTGATCTGAGCGGTGCGGGTTTGCCCGTGGCTCTCGACGTTTCGAAACTCGGTGTCGATCGCGCGCAGCGACAGCTCGAGCGCCGCGGCGATCTGCTCCCTGGCGGCGGGCGGCAGCGAGGTGGGGATCCGGTTCTGCACGTGCGTGCGCATCGTCAGCCGCCAGCGTTCGAGCGCGTGCGCCTTGCCGACCGGCACCCCGGGTAGCTGCAGCAGCCTTCCCGACGGGAGCTCGATCGCGGCCGCGACGTGGCGAGCGTGGCTGCGAAAGCCGACGCCGCCGGCAACCGTGCGCACGCCGCTGAAGTCCGCCGCGCTCTCGACGCCGTGGGCCGCCAGCGCATCGGCCAGGACCCCGTCGACGCCGGGGATCGAGCCGGCGTTGATGTAGCAGTGCGTGAGCTCGTGCCGGTACATCGCCTCCTGGAAGGCGCGCAGCGCCTGAGCGGCCTGCTGCTCGCCGCCGGCGACCAGCTCGCGGCGCCGCGCGGCGATGATCGCGAGCCGTCGCTGCGTCGCCTGCTCCTGGCGCTGCACGCTGATCGTCAACGCCTCCTGTCGGTGCACGAGCGCCTGCTGCGCGCGCAGCACGATCGTGCGCTCACGGTCGCCGAGCTCACGCAGCTTGTGCTCGAGCGGGACCGGCGCCTGCTCGAGCGCGCTCAGGGCGGCCCGAGCGTGCGCCTCGGCGCGCTCGCGCTCGCGCCGCCGTTTGAGCTGCGGCGTCGAGCGGTAGATCAGCGGCGCCGCCAGGACGCTGGCGCCGGCGAGGACGATCCCGGCCACCACCACCGCCGATGTCACGATGCCGATCAGCCCCAGCACGCACAGCAGCGGGCCGGTGATCACCAACGCGGTCGCGAGCCTGCCGGCCGCGCGGACCGGACCCGAGAACGACACGAGCTCCGCGGTCGGCAGGTAGGACGCGGCCGCCCGCGGCTCGTCGGCAAGCGTGCTCGCCCCGCCGTCGCGCTGGGGGGGCCTCGTCGCCGGCGCGGCGATCGCGATCGGCCGCAGCGGATCGACCGAGGCAGGCTCGCGTCGCAGGTTCTCCTTGACGACCTCGGCCAGCGCCACCAGTCGCTCGTTGCCGGTCAGCTCCAGTCCGCGTAGGCCCAGTCCGACTGCCGGGTCGACGAAGTCCTCGCGCGAGAACAGCAGCTTGTCCTCGCCCCCGTTGAGGCGCGCCCACAGGCTCGGCTCGATCGCGACTGCCAGCAGCGAGGCGTAGATCACCCAGGCTGAGAAGTTGTCGATCGTGGGGCCGAAGTGCTGCTTGGACCGGCTCGGATGCTGATAGTTGCGGTGTCCGAGCTCGTGTCCGACGCGTCCCTCGAGCGCCGGCACGTAGATGCCGTCGTAATCGATCAGCCGCAGGCGCCCGTCGCGGTCGACGAGCACGTTCCCGTGCTGCAGATCGCCGTGCGCCGCGCCGCGGCGCTGGAGCTCGCCCACGATCGTGGCGAAGCTGTCGGCGAGCAGCTGGATCGCTTGGCCGTCGCCCAGGTGCGAGCTGATGTAACGGTCCAGCGGCTCTCCTTCGATCCACTCCATCTTCAGGATCGGATGCCACTTGCCGCCGATCAAGATCCCGTCGGCGAGGAAGCTGAAGTCAACCTTCCACGATGCCTCGATCGAGGCGAGGAACGCGGCGATCGCGTCGTATCGCTGCTGCTGATCCTCGGCGTAGCGCACGAAGCAGCGCACCGCGTAGCGCTTGCCGCTCGCGGCGGTAAGCTGAAATACGCTCGCGAAATTGCCGCTGACCGCGAGTGGCAGCCCGAGCTCGTCGTTCACCGGCTCCCCGGCGCGCAGCTCTGGATCGGCGAAGCACGTGTGCGGACTCTGCAGCGCGTCGCGATAGTCGGCGGCGGTCGGCGGCCTCATCGTCACTGCACCACCGAGATCTGCATGACGGTGACGTCGTCGTTGCGCATGCTGCCGTCCTTGCGCAGCTCGCGCACCCAACCGTCGAAATCGCTGCCGGTCGACGCCTCGAACAGCTGCTTGGCCCACGCGCCTCGGCCGTCTGCCTGGGCGGCGAGGAACCATGCCGCGACCGCGTCGGTGACGAGCACGAACGCGTCGCCGACCTCGAACGTCCCCTGGCTGTAGATCGCGTGCTCGGCGAGCTCACCGGAAACGTTGCCCTTCGAGCAGATCAGCACCGGGTTGGTGTCAAAGCTGTCACCAGGCTCGCGGGGAAACGTCTCGAGCAGGTCGCCCGTGCGGAAATGAAGCAGGCACGAGTCGCCGATCGCCACCGCTGCCCACTTGCGCGCGGACTCATGCTCGTGCAGCTGCAGGCCGACGAACGTCGAGAACGCGCCGCGTTGCAGCCCTGGCTCCTCGAACCACTGGATCGGCTGGCCGCGCCGTTCGCGTGCCTCGAGATACCTAGACAGCAGATCCGGCCACTGTCCGAGCGCCTGCGCGAACGTCGTCGTCGACAGCGCGTCATCGGCCGCGCTGCAGAACGTCCGCACGAGCAGCTTGGCCCAGCGGCCGGCGAGCAGGCTTTCGCTTGCGCCGTCGGCGACCGCGAAGCGCACGCGCGCCACCATGTCGCTGGGGCTCGCGCGGGCGGGCTCGAACGCGTCCTCATACTCACGCGTGCTGCTGCCCGCCTTCGGCAGCCACCGCGTCTTCGAGGACACCCGCATCTGCCGCCGCCGGCGCGACTACCGCAGATCGCTGGTTCGGGTGCCGATGTCGAGGAACGAGATGACCTCGACGATGTCCGCGTTGTAGACAAACCCGCGCATGCCGTCGGACGTCAGCCGGTCGTCCTGCGCCAGGATCTCCTGCATGTAGCGGGGCAGATAGCTCGACATCCGGAACAGCAGGCGGGCGTGGTCGTTGGGAAGGTCCGCCTCGTTGTCGGGAAACGAGACCGGCCGCCCGTCGTCGGAGGACAGGTGGGCGTTGAGCAACAGCACCGGGCCATCAGCGGACGCCTGCAGCTTGATCTCCTCGGCGACCCGCGACGGGTCGCCGTCGGTGGACTCGCCGTCGGTGATGTTGATCACGATCGGGGGAAAGCACCCGGGATGGCGTTGCAACCAGGATTTGACGACCGACTTGGCCTGCGTCAGGGCGGCGGTCATCGGCGTGCCGCCTTCGAACTTGGGCTCGAACCAGATCGGGAACTTGACCGTTCGCTCGAGCAGGCCGCCGGCGCCGTCGTCTTCTCTGCGCACGCGCTCTTCGACGCGCGCCGGGCACCTCGCGACCTCGCCGATCGGGACCAGCTCGCGGCCGGCGAGCATGCCGCTGAACGCCGGCGCGACCTGCATGCCGTAGCCGATCACGCCGACCTGGAAGTAGTCGCGCACGCCGCCTTCCTTGGCGCACTTGATCGACAGCTCCTGCAGCAGCCGGTTGATCGCGCAGCCGCGACACAAACGCTCCGATTCGATCGAGCGCTGTTCTCACCGTGGCGTGGCACCCACCGGCGTCATCTGCGCGCGGGCCACCGCAGGCGTGCGCCGCGACGCCAGCGGCGCCAACAGCGCGGCGATCAGGATCATCAGCGGTCCGGTGCCGACGTCGGTTGCCTGCCCCGTGAACAGCCCGCCAAGCCCTTCCGCCAGCACCCAGAACGTGACCGAGACCGCGATCGATGCCAGCAGCGCGATCCGCGTGCCGCGCCCGGACAGCACGCTGATCCCGATCTCCGCCGAGATCACGGCCAGCACCAGCGCGAACGTCATCCCCGAGCCGCCGACCGCGTGCGCTACCGCGCTGTGCACGCTCGACAGCCAGCCCGCACCTGCGGGAGCGCCCGTGAATGCGTCGCTGAGCGAGTCGGCGCCGGCATTCGCGGGTGCGAGCCACAACGCTGCGTTGCCAAGCCACAGCGCCGCCCAGAGAGCACGCGCGCCGCGCGCGCCGATCAATCCGAAGCTCTGCTCGGCGTCGTTTGCGTCGCGCGGCCACACCAGCAGCCCGGCGACGATGTACAGCGGTGCCGTCCCGAGGATCCCGGTCAGCGGATCGGGAGTGTTGTTGGCAGTGAACAGGAAACCCAGCCCCTCGCCGGTGAGCCACACGTTCACCGCCCAGGCGAACGACAGCACCAGCGCCGGCTTGACCGTTCGGCGTACGATCAGGCCGACG
>JBEKRJ010000164.1:0-8217 GCA_049518835.1 Solirubrobacteraceae bacterium | reverse complement strand
AGGGCGACCGAGCTGATTCAGGAGCTCGTCAACGTCCGTTCGCTGGAGGGCGGCTACCCCGAGGTCGCACGCGTGATCCATGGCCATCCGACCCTGTCTGAGGCGGTCATGGAGGCGGCGCGCGCCACCGACGGCTGGCTGATCCACGGCTGAACCGCGGCAGGCCAGCAGCTCGTGTCGACGCCTGACCCGCAGCCGATCTTCTATTACGACCTCGGCAGCCCCGAGTGCTACCTGATGGCCGAGACGATCATGGCGGCGCTGCCGGTCGTGCCCGAATGGGAGCCGGTGCTCGCACGACAGCTCGGCGGCCTCGCTCCGGGACGCGAGCGCGAGGCGATCGAGCGCCTCGCGGCGCAGCACGGACTGCTGGCGTTGCGCTGGCCGCGCAGCTGGCCCCCGGATACCCGCGGCGCGATGTTGGCCGCGACCTACGCCAAGCGCGCCGGCCGCGCCGTCGCGTTCTCGCTGGCGGCGTTTCGACAAGCGTTCGCCGGCGGCCGCGACCTCGGCGACCAGGACACGGTGCTGCTCGCGGGAGCCGCATGCGAGCTGCACCCCGCCGCCGTGCTGAAGGGGAGCGGCCTGCGTTCGGTCCGCGAGGCGCTCGATCGGGCCGTCGCCCGCGCCGCCGGCGCCGGGGTCCGCACGCTGCCGGCGATCGAGATCGCCGGTCAAGTCTTCACGGGCGAGGACGCCGTCGCGCGGGCTGCGCTGGCGCTTGGAGGCGCCAGCGTGGATCTACGAGGCCCGCAGCACGCGGCCGCAGGACCGGGCTTGGACGGGGCCGACAAGCCGCAGCTGGCCGCCGCGCCGGGCGGAGCGCCCGCGTGAGAGCCAAGCGCGCCTACCAGCTGATCGTCTCACGCGGGGGGATCGAGCCGGCGTTCCTGGCCGACAGCGGCCGCCTGGACCGGGTCGAGCTCGTTTCGGTCGACGACGGCGAGGTGGTCCTGTTCTGGGAGGTGCCCGCCAAACGGGCGGCGCGGCTGGTCAGGGCGTTGCGCGCGGACCTCGGGCAGCTTGGCGCCGAAGAGTTCATCGACCGTTGGGCGGGCGCCGATGACCCGGACCTACCCGTTCGGTGAGCTATGTTGCGTCGTTGAGTGATGGCCGACCCGGCGGCAACCATCGGTGTCAGAGGCGAGACTCGGCTCGAGCAGCCGAGCCCGAGACAGCGCGCAATCGCGCGCCGCAGCGCCGAGTCGCGCGCCACCGTTCCCGACGTCGAGCTCTCGGCCGAGGTCGCGATGCAGGCGGCGCGGGACCTGTGCGCGCGGGAGGGCTGCTCGATCACCGCGGCGTTGATTCGCGCCTGTGCGCTTGCGCTGCGCGCTGTGCCCCGCGCCAACGGCGCCTACCGCGACGGCCAGTTTGAGCTCTACTCGCGCGTCAACGTGGGGCTCACGGTCGCGACCGACGACGCGTATGTGACGCCGACCGTGTTCGACGCCGACCGCAAGTCGCTCGCACAGTGCAGCACGGAGATCGACGAGCTGCGTCGACGGGCGCCGGCGGGCGAGCTGACGCCGCCCGAGCTGTCCGGGTCGACATTCACGCTGACCGACCTCGGCGCGTACGGGATCTCGGCCGCAAGCACCCACGTCACTCCCTCGCAGGCCGCTGCACTGACCGCCGGCGCGATCCGCGAGGTCCCGCTGATCCGCGACGGGCAATTGTCCACGACGCCGGCGGTGACGCTGACGCTCGCGTGTGATCATCGGATCCTCTTCTGGGCCCAGGCAGCCGCGCTGTTGAGCAAGATCAGCACGCTGCTGTCAGAGGCGCGACTATGAGGCGGGAGGCGCGGCCGTGACCGAAACGCTCGAGCACACAGCGAGACGGATTGCGGAGCGTGGTCGCGAGGCGTTGATCGAGCGCTTGCGTCCCGCATTCGAGCAGGCTGTCGCCCGGCACGCCGACGTGCTCCAACTCGACCCCGATCAGCTCGACGAGCTTGTAGAGCGGGCCGCCGACCGGGCCGACGGGCTTCAATGGCGCCGCGCGCTGGCGTCCGTGGCGATCGAGGAGTTGGGCATCGGCCTCACCGACGCGCTCGCCCATCCGGCGGTCGCGCGGGCGCAGACGATCATCGGCGCGCCCTCATACGAGGACAGCCTTGCGAAGCTAACGCCAATCGAGGCCGAGTCGCCTCGCAGGCGCGAGCCCGAGGGCGAGCCGGAGCGAGCGCTGCCGGTGCCGGCCGCACCAGCGTCGCCGACCGCACCAGCGCCATCGCGAGTGGCCCGAGCGCCGGCGAGCACGACAGCGGCCACCGCGGTGGCGCCCGCACCGTTTGTTGGCGCGGAGTCGCAGCCCGCCCCTCAGCACTCGTCCGAGCCAGCCGGTCAGCATCTGCCTCAGCCGGCAGATCGGCAGCTTCCCGTGCCCGCCGGCCAGCGCCTGCCGGAGCCGGTGCTGGCGGTGGACCCAGCTGGCAGCGAGGCGCGGGTTCCCGGCGACGAGGAGTGGATCGTGACGCTGCCTGCGATTCACATCGGCGGGGTCGCGAACCTGACGCCGACCGAATCCGAGATCGAACTGCGGATCTCCGACGCCGGCCTGCAGTTCGTGCGCAGCGGTCACGTTTTCGAGCGGCTGTCGTGGGACCAGATCCGGGGCGTCGAGGTGCACGACAGCCGGCGCCTGCGCCGCCGCGGTCACGGTGCGCAGCTGCTGTTGCGCAGCGAGCACGGCGAAGCCAGCTTCGAGATCCGGGGCATCGCCCCGAAGGAGCTGCGCGAGCAACTGCGGCCATTGCTTGCCCATCGGTAAGGACCCGCGTTCGCGCGGGAAATTGCTCCGGCGATGACAGAGGCATCCGAACTCGCGCGGCGGCTGCAGGTCGCAATCTGCGACAGCCGCGTGCTGGCCGCGATCGCCTCGATTCCGCGTGGGCGGTTCGTCCCCCCTTCGCAGCGCAACCGCGCCTACGACAACGTCGCGCTGCCGATCGCGTGCGGTCAGACGATCTCGCAGCCGCTGGTCGTCGCACGGATGCTCGAGCTGCTGGCGCTCTCGCCAAGCGATCGGGTGCTCGACATCGGCACCGGCTCGGGCTATCACGCCGCGCTGCTGGCGCTGCTGGCCGACCATGTCTGGACGGTCGAGATCCACCAGCAGCTGAGTGAGGCCGCGATGCAGACGATCGCCGATCTGGGGCTTGACAACATCTCGTTCGTGGTCGGCGACGGGCGCCTCGGGCTTCCCGAGCAAGCGCCGTTTGACGCGATCAACGTCGCCGCGGCAACCACCGTGGCCGTGCCGTCCGCACTCGAGCAGCAGCTCGCGCCCCGCGGCCGCCTGGTAGCGCCGGTCGGAAACCGAAACCAGCACCTGATCCTCACGCGGCGCACACCGACGGGGTTCGAGCGCCGCCAGCTCGAGGCGGTGAGGTTCGTGCCCCTGGTCGGACGCTAGCCGGCTCGGTCCGGGTGGCTGGTCGGCTCACCGGGCGGCGCGTCGTCCGCTCCGCCCCGACGAGGACGAACCCGACGACGACCCGCCGGCACTCGAAGACGACCCGCCGGAACCGGAGGACGAGGACCGACCCGACGAGGACGAGGAGCCGCTGGAGCCGGAGGACGATCCACCCGTAGCGAGCGTCGCGGTCTTGTCGGTGGTGTTCGTGTCGGTCGCTTCGGTGTCGCTGATCGCCTCCACGATCTCGCCCGGCGCAAGGCTGCCGATCGCCGCGGCGGCTTGATACTGGACCGTGACGTAGAAATTCTGCCCCGGCGCAATGATCCCGGTCCAGCCGACTGTGAATCCAGCCGTGGTCGCCGAGTAGTTGATCTTCTGGCAGCCATCGGTGGTGTTTTCCGGGCTGCAGGTCCCCTCGTATATCGGCCCCATGATCTTCACGCTGGCGGGAACGGTGACGGTAACCTGCACGGTTCCGCTGAATGTGGCGGCCCCGGCGTTGGTCCAGTTGGCCGCCAACTGACCCGAGCCGCCGCCGTAGTTGCCGTTCGACAATGACGCCGCGATGTCCGACGACGAGCCCGCCGCGACAGCCGGCGCGGCGGCCAGGAGGAGAGCTACCAGCATTGTCACGAAGGTGGTTCGGCGAAGCACGATGTGCATGTTTCCAGCGCTGGGCAGCGCGCACAATCGGCCGGATGACGCAATTTACGTTCAGCAATGAGCGCCGGATCCCCCAGCCGATTGGTGTGATCGACAAGACCGTCGACGGGATCATCGGCTCGGCGTTCGGCGCCGCCGGCCAGCGCTGCATGGCCGGCTCGGTGATCGTCACCGTCGGCGACGCACACGGACGGTTGCTGCCCGTCCTGACCGAGAAGACCAGGACGTTGCGGGTCGGCGACGGGCTCGAGGAGGGCACCGACGTCGGGCCGGTGCTGTGCGTGATCAACGCGGCGACGCTCGACGAGGCGATCGCGATCGTCAACGCCAGCCGGTTTGGCAACGGCGCCTCGATCTTCACCGAGTCGGCCGCGTCGGTGCGCCGCTACCGCCACGATGTCGAGGCCGGCATGGCCGTCGGAGTAATAGCGGCTCGTGATCGTCTTCTTGCGGGTGAAGAAGTCGATCCCGTCGCCGCCGTGGGCGTGCAGGTCGCCGAGGAAGCTCGCCTTCCTATATGGCGTGTTTTGCAGCCAGGCTCGTGCTGGCCCCGCTTGCCTGCGCGCCGGCGTGCGATCGAAGCCGCCTCTTGACCACCTCTGCGGCAGCCGGGCTCGATTCGATCAGGACGAACCGGCGCCCGAGCGCTCGACAGACCGCCCCAAGCGTGCCCGAGCCGGCGAACGGGTCAAGGCACCAGCCTCCCGGCCGCGACGATGCCGCGACCAGCCGGCGCAGCACGCCCTCGGGCTTCTGGGTCGGGTAGCCGGTCTTCTCACGGCCGTTGGTCGGGACGATCGTGTGAAACCAGACGTCGGTGGGCCGTTTTCCGCGCGCCGCCTTCTCGGCGCTGACCAGGCCCGGCGCCATGTACGGCTCGCGCTCGACCGCGTCGGCGTCGAAGTGGTGCGCCCCCGGCGTGCGTACGTACACGAGGATCGTGTCGTGCTTGGCGGGCCAGCGCCGGCGGGGCTTGGCGCCGTAGTCATAGGTCCACACGATCTCGTTCAGGAACGCGTCGCGTCCGAAGATCTCGTCGAGCAGCAGCTTGCAGTAGTGCGCCTCGCGGTAGTCGATGTGGAAGTAGAGCGTGCCGTGGGGCGCGAGCAGCTCGCGCATGCGTGCGAGCCGAGGCTCGAGGAACGCGAGGTAGTCCGCGAACGCGTCCTCGTAGGACAGCGTCTGCAGTAGGCGCGACGCGTAGCGCCGGCCCCCGAAGCCGGTGCGGTCGCCGGCGGCGTCGGCGGCGACCGCGAGCGTCCGGCGCGCCTGCGCCCGGCCGGTGTTGAAGGGAGGGTCGACGTAGATCAGGTCGAACATTCCCGCATGCAGCTTCGGCAGGACCGTCGCGTTGTCGGCGACGATCAGCAGGTCCTCACTCAGATCGAACTCTTCGGTCGCACAAAGCACGCGCATCGGCGTCAGAACCTATCGTCGGTGGCGGTCAAAATGCCCTTTCCCGCTAGGATCTTGAATGGTGTTATCTGATCGCATGCAGAGCATGCGCGGTTCTGCGCTGGCAAAGCGCGTCACGCGCTACACGCTCGGATCGGTGGTTGCACTTGCGACGAGCGTCGTCGTGTTCGCGCTGCTGTACGTCCTTGGCGCCGGCACCACTACCTGCTCGGTGGTCGCGTTCGTCGCCGGCGCGGTGCCGAACTGGATCCTCAACCGGCGTTGGGCGTGGGCGGTGCGCGGCCGCGTGGCGTTCGGACGCGAGATCGTGGGCTACATCGCCGTCTCGGGTCTGGCGCTGGTGACCTCGTCGCTGGCGACCGGCTGGACCCAGGCCCAGGTCAAGGGGATCCCGGCTCACCATGGCATCCGCGTCACGCTCGTGACCGCGTCATACGTGGCGGTGCAGGCGGTCCTGTTCGTCGCGAAGTTCGTCGTGTTCGAGCACTGGGTGTTCTACGGGCGCAGCCGCATCCGCGCGGCCGTCCGGTCCCGCCACCAGGTGTGGACGGCGGCGCGCGCGAACCGCACGCCGTAGCCGAAATTACCGCCCTTCTTGGTCGTGGTCGCGTGCGCGCCGCGATCGCGCATCGTCGTTGGCACCTCCGCGAGGCGGAAGCCGTGCATCGCGGCGCTGATCATCAACTCCGAGGCTTGATACTGCGGCTGCTCGAGCCGCACGACCCCGGTGAGGTCAGCGCGCATCGCGCGGATCCCGCACGCGGGGTCCGTGACCCGGTGGCGAACGAGCGCGCTGATCAGCGCCCCGAACACGATCACGCCGAGGTGGCGCACGCGGTCGGTCGTCAGCTCGCGACCGAGCCGGCGCGACCCCGAGACGAAATCGGCGCGACCGGCCAGGATCGGCTCGACCACGCGCCCGATCTCGCCCGGCTCGTACTGTCCGTCGGCGTCGATCGTCGCGACCACGACCGCGCCGCGCGCGCGCGCCAGCCAGTAGCCGAGGCGCAGCGCGGCGCCCTGCCCGCGGTTGACCGGCACGTCGCACACGAGCGCGCCCGCCGAGCGCGCCTGCGCAGCGGTAGCGTCCTTAGCGCCGTCGACGACGACGATCACCTCGAGCGCCAGCCCCGCGGCGTCAGACGGGATCTCCGACACCACGCCGGCGACCGTCGGCTCCTCGTTGTAGGCCGGAATCACGACCGCCAGCGGCGCGCCGGCGGCGGCGGGATGGGCAGCGAGGAACGCCGCGGCGGCATCGCGCTCGCGGGGCTCCAGCAGCGCAAGCTCGGCCTCGAGCACGAACGGCTTGGCCGGGGGCGCAAGCGTCATCGGCGGTCCCCGCGGAGCACACGCTTCATCGGCGGTCCCCACACAGCGGCGCGCACGCGCAGCGCCACCGGGCGACCGCGACGGATGACGTCATCGTCCGCCTCCCGCGACCACAGGCGCCGCGGGGGCGCCGGCAGCGATCGCGTCGAGGTCGGCGCGCGACCACTCGTCCCACACGCCCACTAGCCCGCTCTGAAGGGTGTGTCGCGGCACCCACCCACCGGCCCGGGCGCGACTGGGGTCGACGATCACGGCCGGCATCTCACCGGCCTTGGCGGGCCCGTGGCGGACGGTCAGGTCGACGCCGGTTACTTCACGCACGGCGTCAACGACCGCGAGCACCGACAGCGACGTGCCGGTCCCGATCACGATCGGTCCGTGCCAATCGTCGTCGCCTAGCGCCTGGCGCATCGCCGCGATCACGTCGCTGACGTGGACGTAGTCGCGCACCTGCAGGCCGTCGCCGTAGATCTCGAACGTCTGGCGCAACAGGATCGCCCGCATCAGGCGCGCGACGATGCTGTCCTTGGCTTGCATTCCCAGGCCGTACACGTTCGTCAGCCGCAGCGCTGCGCAGCGCATGCCGTAGGACGCGGTGTAGGCGGACATCAGCATCTCGGCGGCTGCCTTCGTCGAGCCGTAGGGCGTCAGCGGCCGCAGCACCGCGCGCTCGGTGATCGCGGGCGCGTCCATCGGACCGGTCACGGCATTGGTCGACGCGAACACCACCGCCCGCACGCCCGCCTGGCGCGCCGACTCCAACAGGCCGGCGGTTGCCGCGACGTTGGTGCGGTACGTAAGCTCAGGCTGCTCGAGCGAGCGCAGCACCGAGGTAACCGCGGCGAGGTGGACGACCCCGTCGAAGCCTCCAGCCAGCGACGCCTCGAGGACCTCAGGGTCGGCGAGGTCGCCCTGGACCAGCTCGACGGCCGGATCAGGATGCGGCTTGAGGTCGACGACCCGGACATCCGCGCCGGCGCCGGCGAGCTCGGCCACGACGTGGCGACCGATGAAGCCCGAGCCGCCGGTGACGAGCACGCGCCACCCGGAGAGATCGTTGCGCGGCGCCGTCACCGATGCGCTCAAGGTCAGGTCCCGGCCAGTTCGCTGACGGTTCGAGGCAGCTCGCTGGCGGTCGCGCGCCAGCGGACGGTGGGCATGATCGCTTGCAGATCGACCCGGTCGCGGTGGCGCTCGACGACCTCGAACATGTGATCGATCAGCGCCATGCTCAGCAGCGTCGGCTTGAGCCCGAGCTCCTCGAGCTTTGAGTGCCTGGCGTTGTAATAGTGGTTCTCGAGCTCGACGCGCGGGTTCTCGACCTGCTCGATCACGCATTCGCCGGGGAACTCCTGGGCGATCGTCTCGGCGATCTGGCTAACC
>JBEKRJ010000163.1:0-8230 GCA_049518835.1 Solirubrobacteraceae bacterium | reverse complement strand
CATCCTCGAGGATGCTCGCCGGCGACTCGTGCGCGTCGAGCGCGCGCGCGACAGCCTCGATCGTGCCCGGCGCAATCTCGTGGCCCTGCGAGATCAGCTCGGCGAGCTCGCGCACGACTGCAGCGGCGGCCTCGACGGCGGCCGGCTCGCCGTCGAGCGTGAGCACGTTGCCGCGCAGGAACACCGAGCAGTCGAGGTGTCGCTCGAGCGCGCGCAGCACGGCGTCCTCTGAGCCAGCGAGCTCCGCGGCAACGGAGTTGTCGAGCTCGACCTGCTTACGCACTCCGCGCCCCGAGCGCCTCGCGCACGCGCGCCGAGGCGCGCTTGCCATCTGCGCGACCACCTGCCTTCTCCATCACGACCTTCATCACCGCACCCATGTCCCTCTGGCTGCTGGCGCCCGTCTGCGCAATCGCGACCGCGATCAGCTCGCCGAGCTCCGCATCGCCCAACTCGGCCGGCAGGTAGCCCTCGATCAGCCTCGCCTCGGATTCCTCCTGCTCGGCGAGCTCTGGGCGCCCGCCGTCGCGGAACTGCGCCGCCGCTTCCAGGCGGCGCTTACGCTCGCGGCGAAGCACCGCCAGCTCATCGACGCTGCCGTCCTTGGCTGCCTTCTGCAGCTCCGAAAGCACGAGCCGAAGCGCCCCGACGCGTTGCTTCTCGCCGGCCTTCATCGCGCGGGTCATATCGCTGTGGACCTGTTCCTGGACGGTCATCCCTGCTGTCAGGATACCCCCGTCGCAGGCAGCATCAGAGGGCAATGCCGCGACGGGCGCGACGCGCTTGCGCCTGGCGCCCTCAGGGGCGGCAGGCGATCCCGTCGGCGTACAGCGCCTCGCATCCGACGTCGAGCAGTTCGCCACGCCGTGCCCCGACCGCGGGTAGGTAGCAGCGCGTGTAGTCCGCCGTGTACCCCGCGCTCTGCGTGTCCGCGACCTTGTCGATCAGTACCCGCTGCCTGGTCCCGACCAGCGCCTCGCGGTGCTCGCGCGAGCGCGCCTCGGAGTGCGCACGCAGCGCCTGCGAGCGCCGCTTCTTATCCGCCGCGGAGACGCGGTCCCCGAGCGCGGCGGCGACGGTTCCGGGCCGCGGCGAGTACGGGAACACGTGCACGCGGGTGATCTGAGCGGCATCGATCAGCGCCAGCGTGCGGTCAAACGCGGCGTCGTCCTCGGTCGGAAAGCCGACGATCACGTCGCTGGTGAGGTTCACGTCCGGCACCGCCGCGCGCAGCGCAAGCACGCGCTGCAGGTACTCGCCGGCGCTGTAGTGGCGCCCCATCGCAGCCAGCACCGCGTCGTCGCCGGACTGCATCGGCAGGTGCAGGTGCGGACAGATCTTCGGCTCGCCCGTGAGCGCTGCGAGCAGCGAGTCCTTGACATGGATCACCTCGACGCTCGAAAGGCGCACGCGCTGCACCCCCGGCACGCGGGCGACCTCGGTCATCAGCTCGCCGAGCTCGAGCCCATGCTCCGGGTCGCGGTAGTCGCCGACGCTGATGCCGGTCATCACCATCTCCGGCTGGCCCTCAGCGACGCGCCGGCGCACCTCGCCCAGCACCGCGCTCGCCGGCCGCGAACGAGCCGCGCCTCGAACCGTGGGGATGATGCAGTACGCGCAGTGGCAGTCACAGCCGTCCTGGACCTTCACGAAGCCGCGCGTGCGCGCCGCCGGCTCGGTCGTCGACGGCGGGACCTCCGCAACGCTCGGGTTCCACACGCCGGGCCGCGCAGGCAACCAGCTCGATGCCGCCGGACCGCGTCGGCCGAGCACGTCGTGCTCGAGGTCGGCGCACGCTCCCAGCGTGCCGGCGATCGTCGCGGCAACCCGATCGGCGTTGCCGACAAACGGGCGCACCGCCGGATCAATCGCAGCGAACTGCGCCGGATCGAGGTTCACCGCGCAGCCGGCGACGTACACCTCGCGCGCGCTGCCTGCCTTCAGCGACCGCCGCACCGACTGGCGCGACTTCGCCTCGGCCTCGGCGGTGATGCAGCACGTGTTGACCACGTGCAGCTCCGCCTCCGCCTCAGGCGCTTCGGCGTGCCCGGCTGCGAGCAGCGCGCGACGCACGATCATCGCGTCCGCTTGCGAGACCTTGCAGCCGAGAAACTTGACCGCGAACGTCGCCATCCGCCCGCACGGTACTAGCTGTCGGCCGGTCCGACCGTCTGTTCCGTGGTGGAACGACGAGCTTGCAGGACCGGTCTGCCGCGTGCGAGCATTCCGTCCGCGACGCGGTCCGCGCGGCGCTCAGTGAAGACCGCTCGCGACCGGCGGACCGTCGTACTCCCGGATGCTCGCACGCCGCGCTGTCCTCTGGACGGCGCGAGGTGAGAGGAGAGAGGACTCGGACGCATTACCAGCCGGAGGCTTTGGGCGCGGCGCAGCGGCATCCAAGAGTAGGCCACCGAGTGTCACGCCGATCGCGAGCGGGTTAGGCACCTTTAGTTTCACCTCCTTGACGGTTTCGTGAATTCGTAATCCCAGCGTCGCGATCAGGATGCCCGACGGCGCACGCGGGGTCTTGGGCCGCATGGCCAGAGTTCGCGCCGCCTCCCTTGTCCACACGGGAATTGGCCCCGCCCCGGTCTAGTGGCCGCTAGGGCTCGCGCAGGAGTTGGTGCACAGCCAGCGTGAAGCTCACCACCGCTCTGACTCGCGAGGCACTTGTCGCGCGCTGTTGCGCGCGCTCGACGAGATCCGCCGCCGCCAGCGGGACCGACGACCTCGATCGGCCGCGGCGGTCTGCTGGACGTCAAGAACGTTACGCACGGGCAATCCGGTCGCTCGTTTGTGACAAACTGGCCTCGGTCGAATCCGCTACGCCTGATCGTCTGGGCCGCCTCTCACGTGACGCTTGTCGATTCCGAACGCCGGTTGCGCGCGCGCCGGCAACCGGGTTGATCGTGCGCGATCGGTGTCGTGCGTCACGTTCTGTCCGTCCCCCCGCAACCGCAGCGACCAGCGCCGTCCAATGACGAGCGCCTGGCGAGGTTCATGAAGAGCAGATCAACGAACTTGCAGGATGCACCACTAGCGTGCGAGGAGCAAAGCCGCCCACTCGCCGCGCGCGCGACGATCGACCTCGCGCAGCCCGTGCGCCGCAAAGGCGGTGGCGACGCCGTCCGCCTCGTGCACGAGCAGCCCGCTGGCGATCACGCGGCTGCACTCGGACGGCACCAGCGGCGCCCACGCGAGCAGCAGTGGGGCGAGCAGGTTGGCAGCTATCGTCGGCGCCGGCGCCACCGGCTCGCGGCGTAGGTCCAAACGCGCGACCCGCACTGCGACGCCGTTGACAGCGGCGTTGGCTTGCGCGGCGCAAACGCTCGCCGGGTCGTTGTCGAACGCGCACACGGGCGCGAACCCGAGCTTCGCCGCTGTCACCGCCAGCACGCCAGATCCGCACCCGAGGTCGACGAACGCCCCGCCTGCCGCACCCGCCGGCGCGGGGCCGCCACCACCCTGCCCCACCCGCTCGGGGCCGCCACGACCCGCCCGCGCCAGGGCGAGCAGCAGCTCGAGACACAGGCGAGTGCTGGCGTGGGCGCCGGTGCCGAATGCTTCGCCGGGATCGATCACGACGTCGATCGGGGTCCCGGTCGCCGGCTCCCAAGGCGGCCGGACGGTGAGGCGGTGATCGAGCACGAGCGGCTTGTGGAACTCGCGCCAGCGGGCCGACCAGCCGTCGTCGATCTCCCGCGTGGTGACCTCGACGAGCGCGTCGCGGGCGGCGGCCCGCAGGTCTGGCAGCGATGGCAGCTCGCCGGGAGCGCCGTAGATCGCGTATTCGATCGCGTCGCCGTCGTCGATCTCCTCGACGCCGGCCGGCGCCAGCTCCAGCAGCTCGGCGAGCACCAGCTCGGCCTGCGCGCGCGCGACCCGGACCGCGAGCCTCAGCATCGGACCGGGGTCAGCCGCCGAAGTGCCGCTTGAGCTTCGCGAACACGCCCTCGTCGGTGCGCAGGTTGTGGTGCGTCATCGTCTCTGCCAGCTGCTCGAACAGCTCGCGCTGCTTGCGATCGAGGTGGCGCGGAATGACGACGTTGATCACCACGCGCAGATCACCGACCCGCCGGCTGCGCAGCGCCGGCAGGCCGTGGCCGTGGAGCAGGAGCGTCTCGTGCGGCTGGGTCCCGGCGGGGACATCGAGCTCGACGGAGCCGTCGACGGTCGGCACCGTGACGGTCGTGCCGAGCGCGGCGAGTGGCGCCGGGACATCGACCGCGGTCACGAGGTCGTCGCCGTCGCGCACGAAGCGCGGGTCCTCTCGCACCCTGATCTGGACGTACAGGTCGCCGGCCGGTCCACCGCGCTCGCCGGCGTGGCCACGGCCGGCGATCCGGATCCGCTGGCCGTCGGCGATCCCGGCCGGCACGTCGACCGAGAGCCGGCTGCGCTTCACGGTCCGCCCGGCGCCGCGACATGTCCGGCACGGGTTGCGCGCGACGCGGCCGTCGCCGTGGCACACGTCGCACGGGGCAGCGCGCACCATCTGACCGAACGGCGTGCGCGAAACCGCTCGCAGCTGGCCGGTGCCCTGGCAGCGCGGGCAGGTCTCGATCGGCGTTCCCGGCTCGGCGCCGTTGCCGTTGCAGTGCTCGCAGCGCTCGATCGCCTCATAGCTGACCTCGACCGCGGCGCCCTTGGCGGCCTGCGCGAGCTCGATGTCCGCGGCTGCCGCGACGTCGCCGCCCTGGATCGAGCCGCCCGTCGTGCGGGCGCCGCCGAAGATGTCGCCGAACGGGCTGCCGCCGCCGAAGAACGCGTCGAAGATGTCCGACACCGACCCGAACGTCTCGAAGTTCGGCGCGTAGCCGCCCCGGCGCAGGCCCTCGTGACCGTAGCGGTCGTAGGTGGCGCGGCGCTCGGGATCGGACAGCACCTCGTACGCCTCGGCGGCCTCCTTGAACTTGTCCTCTGCCTGCGGGTCGTGACTGTTGACGTCCGGGTGCAGCTCCCGCGCCAGCCGGCGGAAGGCCTTCTTGATCTCGCCCTCGCCGGCGTCGCGCGCGACGCCGAGCACCTCGTAGTAGTCGCGGGGGGTCCTAGCGCTCGTCATAGACGTCGGCGATGAAGCTCGAGAGCTGCGCCGCGGCCGCCCGGACCGAGCGGATCGCGCGCCCGTAGTCCATCCGCAGCGGGCCGATCACCGAGACGGTGCCGAGGTTGCGCTGCGGCAGTCCGTAGGCGGCCGCGACCAGCGCCAGCGAATGCAACACGGGCGCGTCGTTCTCGGTCCCGATCCGGACCAGGACATCGCGCTGGGAGACCGCGCTGCGCAGCACGCCGAGCAGCTGCACGCGCCGCTCGAGCATGTCCATCAGGGCGTTGAGCTCGGTCACGTCCTGGAAGCGCTCCTGGCGCAGCAGGCGCCCCGCCCCGTCCAGATACAGCGTCTCGGGTGCCGACTCCGCGAGCTCGGTGAACACGGGCGCGACGGCGCTGACGAACTGCGACTCGGTGCTCGACAGCGACGGGTCGTGCAGCCGCTTCTGCAGCGTCCTCGCGCCCAACCCGACGCCGACCAGGCGCTCGTTGAGATAGCTCGACGCCCAATCGGCAAGCCCCGGATCGACGGGCCGATCGAACGTGAACATGCGCTTGCTGACGCCGCCGGTGGAGGTGATCACCACCACCATCACGACCTGGGGCTGGAGCACGAGCACCTCGACGTGGCGGATCGTCGAAGTGTCGATCGGCGGCGCGGAGACGAGCGCAAGCAGGTTCGTGACCTGCGAGAGGGTCGCGGTCGTCACCCGCATCGCCTCGTCGAGCTCGCGGCGCACGAGCGACAGCGACAGGCGCGGCTCTTTCTCCTCGGCGGGGAGCAGCCGGTCGACGAAGTACCGGTACCCCGCCTCGGTCGGCACGCGTCCGGCAGACGTGTGCGGGTGCGCCAGCAGCCCAAGCTCCTCGAGGAACGCCAGCTCGTGGCGGATCGTCGAGGGTCGCCACTGCACCGCCTGGGCGAGCACCCGGGAGCCGACGGGCACGCCGAGCTCGAGGTACTCCTCGACGACCTTGCGCAACACGAGCTCTTGGCGATCACTCAGCACGGCTTTGATTGTAGGTCGGCCACCGACCACCGCCGGTGCCAGCGCCGGGGGCCGCCGTCAGTCGTCGCGATCTGTGGACCGCCCGCCGCCGCCGGCGGGGCGCTGCCCTACAGCCGGAGCTCGGCGACTGCGTTGCGGATGATCCGGCGGCCGGACTGCTCGGCCGTTGCGTCGACGATCGCGACGCCGTCGCCAACCTCGCGCACGGTCCCGGTGACGCGCACCTCCTCGCCGGGCACTCCGACGCCGCGGAACTGGACGGCGAGGCTGCGCAGCTTCTCAGGACCGCCGGCGGCGTCGGCATGCGCGCGCGCGACCTGCGCCATCGTCCACAGCCCGTGCAAGATCCGCCCGGGGAGCCCGACCTGCCTGGCGAACTGGTCGTCGATGTGGATCGGGTTGAAGTCCAGCGAGGCGCCCGCGTAGCGGACCGTGACATAGGCGTCGGGCGTCACCCGCAGCTCGATCGTGTCGCCCTGCTTCACGCCTGCACCCGCACGATCTCGGTCCACTTGCCGACGCAGACCTGCTCGCCGCGCTGGTTGGACGAGCTCGTTTGGAACACGTAGAACGCATTTCCGACTCGCTCGGCGATCTCCTCGACGGTCGCGACCGTGCTGATCTCATCGCCGGCGAGCACCAGCGGCCCCCACTCGAACTGCTGGCGCAGGTGCAGCAGCCGCGCGTAGTCGAGCCCCACCTCGGGGTCGAACATCGCGAGCGCGAGCGAGCGCGCGGCGTACACGACGGCGAACATCGGCGGCGCGACGAGATCGGCGTAGCCGGCCGAGCGCGCGGCCTCGAGCTCATGGTGGCACCGATTGGTCTCGCCGACGGCGGCCGCGTACTCGCGGATCTTCTCGCGGCCGACCAGATAGCTCACCGGCGGGTAGCGCTTGCCGACTGCGTCCGTGTTGACGGCCATGCGGCCGGCAGTTTATTCGCCGGGCCCCAGGCCACTCGTGCGGGCCCGCCGTGACAGGCGCCGGTCAGATGATCACCGGCACGATCCCGCCGTCGACCGACCATGCGGCGCCGGTGACGAACGAGGCCGCCTCCGAGCACAGGAACACGATCACGGCCGCGACCTCTTGGTCACGGCCGAGCCGGCCAAGCGGGATGCCGGCGGCGGTGCTCGCCAGCACCTGCTCGCGGGTGAGACCTTGGACCTGCGCGGTCTGGTCGGCCAGCCCGCCGGGTCCGACCCACAACTCGGTCGCGATCGGGCCGGGCGTGATCGCGTTGACGAGCACGCCGCGACCGGCGTAGTGGTCGGCGAACGCGCGCGACAGCGACAGGGTCGCTGCCTTGGAGACCGCGTAGGCGACGTTGCGCTGGCTCGGGCGCTTGCCCGACGACGAGGAGACGGTGACGATCCGGCCCCAGCCGCGGTCGGCCATCAGGGCCGCGGCGGCGCGCATCAGCCGCATCGGCGCCATCACGTGCAGCTCCCACTGCTCCTGCCAATCGTCGTCGGTGAGCTCCTCGAGCGGGCGCGTCGCGATCGTGCCGGCGCTGTTGACGAGCACGTCCAGGCGCCCCCAACGGTTCACGCATTCCCGCACGAGGCGCTCGCCGGCTTCCGGGGCGGCGACATCGAGCACCGCGATCTCGGCCCGGCCGCCGGCGTCTGCGCAGGCGGCGGCGACCGGCGCGAGCGAGTCCGCACGGCGCCCGACCAGCAGCAGCGAGGCGCCCTCCGCCGCGAGCATCGTCGCGGTCGCGCGCCCGATCCCGCGCGAGGCACCGGTGACGATGCACGCGCGGTCATGCAGGCCGAGGTCCATGGGCGGTGATTCTCACACGGCTGCGGGCGCGCCGGCGGGGCGCCCGCCCGAAGGCTCTTGTCGACGCGTGATCGCCGCGGTAGCCTGGAGTCATGGGCAAGCGTGCGACATTGAGGGCATCGGATGCGGACCGTGAACAAGTGGCCGACCGGCTGCGCAGGGCGACCGCGGAGGGGCGGCTGCTGGCGGAGGAGCTCGAGGATCGCTTGGGCGTCGTGTTCTCGGCGCGCACCTACGGCGAGCTCGACGCGCAGGTCGCCGACCTGCCGGGGGCGGTGGCGCAGCGCCGGCAAGCCCCGCTGCGCCCGTGGATCGTCCCGGCCGTTGGGCTGGCGATCGCGATTCCGGTCGCGCTCGCGCTGATCGCCGCGGTGCTGTTCATCG
>JBEKRJ010000162.1:0-8260 GCA_049518835.1 Solirubrobacteraceae bacterium | reverse complement strand
CTACAACGAGCGCGACCGCGTCCAGCGGGCGATCGCGGAGGTGCTCGCGACCGAGCTGCCTGCGGACTTCGAGCTGATCGTCGTGGACGACGGCTCGACCGACGGGACGCGGGAGATCCTGCGTGGCGGCGATTGGGACGATCGCGTGCGGCTGCTCGAGCATGGCGAGAATCGCGGCAAGGGTGCCGCGATCCAGACAGCGCTCGTCCAGGCGCAGGGCGAGTACGCGGCGATCTTCGACGCCGACCTCGAGTATGACCCCGCTGACCTTGGGCTGCTGATGCCGCCGCTGCTCGACGGGCGGGCGAACGCCTGCTTCGGCGTGCGGGCGTTCGACGGCTATACGAGCCACTCGTTTTTGTTCGTGCTCGGCAACAAGGGTGTGACGCTCGCCTGCAACCTCCTGTTCAACGTTTACCTGCACGACATCATGACCTGCCACAAGATGATCCGGACCGACATCTTCCGCGCGTTGCCGCTGCGATCGCCCGGGTTTGCGATCGAGCCCGAGATCACGGCGCGGCTGGTGCAGCGCGGCGAGCGGATCTTCGAGGTGCCGGTGCACTACCGCGCGCGCGCCACCGAGGAGGGCAAGAAGCTGACCGCGCTCGACGGCTTCAGAGTAGTCGCGACGCTCGTGCGCTGCCGCTTCTCGGCGCCCTGATCGCAGCCGGCGTCGCGGCGGGTAGCCGTCGGGCGCCGCGGCGCTGTTGCGCTCGTATCGGGCGACGGCGCGGCGCAGCCGCAGATAGTCGTCGCTGTGCAGCGGGTCGGCCGCCGATGAGCCGCTGTCGGCCGCGGTCGCCGGGCCGTAGCGAGCGGTCACCCACGCTTCGCGCAGCCGCCCGGCCGGCCACGCCCGGTCAAGACCCCAGCCCACCACCTAGCCCAAGGAATGGGCAAGAAACGGTCGCCGAATTCGTCGGCGACGACGGCTTCAAATTTCGTTGGGCAAGGGTCATGCGCTGTTTCGAGCGGCGCGTCGTTGGGTTGGTCGTTGGGGTTCCCAACGGAAGCTGGTCACGGCGATGGCGATTCCTGCGACCGCCCAGGCGGCGAGTACGACGAGATCTCGGGTCGGGAGCAGCGGCGTGCCGTGGGGGTGGTGCAGTGCGTGGGTGGCGCCGGCGATGAGGGGTTGGGCGGGCAGGTAGCTGGCAACGGTGGAGAGCCAGTGGGGTTCGCTGATGGAGGCGGCAGACCCAGATACAGGCGGCAAGCTCGGCCACGGCCACGTCCGCGCAGGAGTGGGCGATCGCGCCGACGATCTGCTGGCAGTTGAGCGCGAGGTCACGCCTGGTCTGGGTTTCCATCTGGGCGCGGGCCTTGGCATGTGCCTGGAAGGTCTGAACCAACGCGTACACCGGCACCCACACGGCGGACACGAGCAGGGCGACGAACCGGCCCGACCACGGGGTCCAGGTCTCCTTGTGGGGGAAGCTCGCCGCCAGGAAGATGGTCCCGACCGCAAGGTAGACGCCCAGCACGAATGTGACGAAGACGAGCGGGATCTCGAGGGGGCGAAGCCGCTTGCCGATTGCGTGAAGCCCCTTGCCGATGGCGTGACGAAGTCGCTTCATGGTCGCTTGTCGCTTGGTACCGGTCCGCCGGCGCGAGAGCACCTGACCTCCTCCTCGACGATTGGGGTGCGAAGCTATTGATAACGGTCCGTTCGGCCAGAAAGCCACGTGCAGGCAGGTTGGGACGACGCGTCGTCGGGATCCGCGGCGGCCGCCGGCACGCGTCGGGGGTTTGGGGAACAGCTCTGCGTAACAGTCGCTTATCGGGCGTCGGCCCGGGGGGGCCGCCAGCCCTTTCGCGCGGGCGGGCGAAAACGGCGCGATCAGCTAAAGCACGTCCCCGCGACCGGCGCGGCCGAGCGCCTCGCGCAGTTCGGTGATCGCGGCTCGCGCTCGCGCCCCGTCCTCTCGCCGCAGCTGCGCCAGCCATTCAGCTCGGTACCCCGCAGATAGGCGTTGCAGCTGCCTGAGGGGTTCGCCGGTGCGGTGCGCGAGCTCGGCGAGCTGCTGCCGCTCGACGCTGGGCTGCGGGCGGCGGGGGGCGGGGTCGAGCTGGCGGTGGTTGCGCAGCGCCATTTGCTTGCGGCCGTCGAGCCCGACGGGCAGCAGGCGGCCGGCGACCAGGTGCGCGTCGCGGGCGACGAGTCGGTGGGCGTTGCTGTCCGGGGGCGGGATCGAGCAGCGGCCGTCGTGCTCGAGCGCCAGCATCCCGAGGCGTCGAAGACCGGCTCGCCGTGTTCGTCGACGCGAACCCACGGCGGCCACCGTGACCGGAATGTCAGCTGCAGCGCGCGGGCGGGCGTGTCGCGGCGGCGGCTGGCGCGGGCGCCGGCGCCGATACTGGCTGGCGGCGTCGGCGGTCGCGATCGCGCGCATCCGCCGCGACAGCTGATCGAGCGCCCCGACCGCGTAGCGCAGCGTCCGGGGCGCGTTGTGGGAGCTGGCCGGCGCCGGCGAGGGCGGCGAGGTGAAGCAGCGCGCCGAGCACTTAGTTAGGTTAGGACCCGCCCGGTGCGGGCGCGATCTGCACCGTCTGCTTGTAGATCGCCTGCACGACCGCAAACGCCGGCTTGAAGTTCCCGTACAGGTCGACCAGGCCCTTTTGGTTGATCGGCGAGTAGGGCCACGGATCGCCGCCCGCATACCCCGGGTAGGCGACGTAGTCCTGCAGCGCGAAGTAGATCGCCCCCGACAGCCATGGTTTGGTCGCGAACACCCCGAGGTGAAAGGCGACGGAGTCGGACTGGAACTGATACGTGCCGCGCTCTTCGATCGGGCCGCTGCGGTTGGCATCGAAGCCGAACTCCGACACGAACAGCGCCTTGGCCGGGTAGCAGGCGCGGAAGCTGTCCAAGAACGGGCTCAGCGCGTCGCGATCGTCGGTCGCGCCGCCGCCGGCGTCGAACCAGCCGAAGTAGTCGTTGAAGCCGATCACGTCCACCGGCGCGTATGCCGACTGGCACGCGACGCCGGGCCAGTCGCTGACGGCCATCGCGACCGGCCGGGTCGGGTCGAGCTTGCGGGCGAGCGCGGCCGCCCCGGCGATGTAGCTCGCCTCGGGCCCGGAGACGGGCGTCGGCAGCTCGTTGCCGATGCTCCATAGCAGCACCGACGGGTGGTTCTCGTTATCGAGGATGTTCTGTTGCAGGATCGCGTCGGCTTGCGCGATCTCACCTGGCTGGGCGAGCGCCTGCGTGGTCAGCTGGTAGACGGGGACCTCCGACCAGATCAGGATCCCGTCACGGTCGGCGAGCTCCTCGAGCTCGGGCCCGACCGGGTAGTGCGCCCGGATCACAGTCGCGCCGAGCGCCTGGACCCAGGCGACCAGCTGTCCGATCTGCGCCGGAGACATGGCAGCGCCGGTCGCGATCGTCTGCTCGTGCAGATCGACGCCGCGCAGGTTCAGCAGCCGGCCGTTGAGCTCGAGGCGGCCGTCGACGACCTTGATCGAGCGAATGCCGCTGTAGTCCGTGTAGCCGGCGAGTCGGCGACCGCCGGCGTCGGTCAGGGTCAACCTCGCGCGGTACAGGAACGGGTCGGCCGGCGACCACAGGTGGGGGTGGGCGATGATCGCGGCCGCGGCCGCGGTCCAGCTCGTGTGCGGGGCGATCGTGGTCGCGCCGAAGCGCAAGCGCGCGTTGGCGTACGTGCCGCGCAGCTGGACGGTCAGCGGACTCGCGGTGACGTTGCGGATCACTGCCTGGACGTCGATCGTCGCCTTGCAGCTGGGGCACGGGAGCACCGGCCTGATGACCGCCTGCTCGATGTCGGCCGCCTGCACGGAGCGTAGGTAGACCTCGCGCAGGATCCCGCCGTAGTTCCACCACTGGCCTCCCGGGCCCGGCGGGAAGGACGTCGGCGAGCGGCGGTTGTCGACTCGCACGATCAGGCGGTTGACGCCTGCACGGGGCTTCTGCAGATCGAACTCGAACGGAAGGTAGGCGCCCGTGTGGGACCCGACGAGGTGGCCGTTGAGCCATACGGTGGCGCTGTAGTTGACCGATTCGAAGCGGATGATCCAGTGGCGCGCGCTGCGCGGGACGTACTTGGCAAACGCACCGGCGGGGAGCGTGAAGTCGCGGCGGTACCAGCCGACGTACCCGTTCATGCTCGCGGCGCTGAAGTCGCCGGCGTTGTAGGCGTTGGGGACGGTGACCGGCGTCCAGCCCGCCGTCGATGCGGTGTCGCGCCAGAAGCCCTGTGCGAGGCCGCTGTCGCTGATGTCGGGCCGGTACAGCCAGGTGCCGCCGAGCAGGTAGCGGCCGTCCTGTCCGTCGCTGTACAGGGCTCCCTTGGTTGGCGGCTGGGCGGCGTAGAGGGGTGCCTGGGCGCGGGCGAGCGTGGCGCCGGCTACGGTCAGCACGAGCGAGAGCATTACGATGCCCGCGATGATCCGGCGCGCGGCGCTGATTGGCGGCCTGGCGGCGGCGTGGGCGTCGCCTGCGGGGAGGTGGCGCCCGCCCGTGATCGCGTGCCGGGCGGTCGGCTGCAGATCGCCGCGATTAATCCGTGCGCCGCTAAAATCGCCCGCCGATGCCCGGTCGCGAGCCTGCGGTGGGTCAGATCCTTGCCGACCCGCCGTCACGCAGGTCGCCTGATCTCGAGCCCCTTGGTGTCTCATCGGTCAGCCCCTCCCGTCGGCTGTCGCCGGTGTCGCTTGCCGTGCTCGGATGCGTCGCGCTCGCACTGCTGTCGGCGGTCGTCCTGCCCACCGTCCCCAGCTACGATCCGTGGTCGTGGATCGTGTGGGGGCGCGAGGTGGTCGATCCGCACCTGAGCTTCGCGACCGGCGGCGGGCCGTCCTGGAAGCCGCTGCCGGTGATCTTCACGACCGTCTACGCGCTGCTGGGCGGGGCGGCCCCGACGCTGTGGGTGATCACGGCACGCGCCGGCGGCCTGCTGGGGCTCGTCGGAGCGTGGCGCGTCGCTTCGAGGCTGGCTGGCCGTCGCGGCACGCTCGCCGGCCCGATCGCGGGCGCGGTTGCAGTGCTCGGCGTGCTGCTGACCCAGGACTTCTTCTACTACATGTTCCGCGGCACCTCCGAGCCGACCGTGATCGCGACTGCGGTGTGGGCGATCGATCGGCTGCTCCAGCGCCGCCACGGGCAGGCGTTCGCGGTGATGGTTGCCGGCGGCCTGCTGCGGCCGGAATGGTGGCCGTTCCTCGGCCTGTACGGACTGTGGCTGTGGTTCAAAGTGCCGCGGCTGCGTCCGCTGGTGCTGGCCGGGTTTGCCGCGCAGCCGCTGTTCTGGTTTGTCCCGCCGTGGATCGGGTCCGGTCAGCCGTTCCTGGCGGCCAGCCATGCGCAGGAGTACAACGGCCATCTGGGCAGCCACCCGGTGCTGACTGCGCTCGGACGCGCGAAGGACCTGCAGGTGCTGCCGGTGCTGGTCGCCGCGGCGATCGGGGTCGCGCTGACGCGGCTGAAGGACCGCGACTGGACGGTGCTCGCGCTGGCGCTGGGCGCGGTCGCTTGGATCGCCGTCGTCGTGGCGATGGTGATCGACGGCTATCCGGGCCTCGAGCGCTTCTTCCTGCCGGCGTCCGCGGTGCTGTGCGTGCTGGCCGGGGTCGGCGTGGCCCGCGTCGGGCTGCTGGCCGGTGAACGCATGCCGTCGATCGGCTGGGCCCCGGCCGGCGTCGCGGCGGCGTTGCTGGCGGTCTCGATCCCGCTCGCGTCGTCGCGGATCAACGACGCGCGCGCGCAGGAGCCGACCGCCGCGCTGGCGGTGACGACGCTCAACCGGCTCACCGACGCCGTCAAAGCCGCCGGCGGGCACGCGCGGGTGTACCCCTGCAAGTCGAGCTTCGCGGCGGTCAACCACGGCGTTCAGACCGCGCTCGCGTGGAAGCTGCACGTCACGATGGGCAGGGTCGGGACGTCGATGCGCCACCCCGGACTCGACTTCATCGGCCCCCACAACTCGATCGACGGCGGCCCCGCACCGGTCGGCGCGGGGCTCGTCAGTGACGGCGTGATCGCGCGCGCCGGGGGCTGGCAAGTCGTTCGCTACGTTCGCCCCGGCCATTCGGCAGCGTGCGTCGGCCGGTGATCGTCTCCTCGTCTTAGGCGAGGCGCTCATCGCGCCCGCCTTCGCTTTCGCTTGGGCGTGCCCTGGATCCGGATCAGGCGCGAGACCGTCGTCTTATTGCCGGCGCGGTCGGTGACGGTGACGGTCACCGGGTACCGGCCGGCGCGCTTGTAGACGTGGAACTTGTTGCGACGGGTGTTCAGCTGGCTGATCGCGCGGTCGCCCCATCTGACGGTCACCGACGCGACCCCTGAGCCGTCGCTCGCCGGCAGCCCCGGCGGCGTGTCGCTGTAGGTGACGTGGATCAAGACCGGTATGCGCGCTCTGTGCAGGCCGGCGACCGTGAACGAGACCACCGGCGCCAGCGTGTCGACGAACACGCTCGCGGCGCGCGCGGTGCTGGTCAGCCCGGCAGGGTTGATGGCGCTCACCTGCCACGTGTGCGGGCCCTGCGTCAGCGCCGTCGGAACCGTCACGCCGGTCGCCGAGGTCTGCGCCACCTGCACGCCGTCGACCGTGACCGTGTAGCGGATCCCCCAGCTCTCCTGCGGCGTCGACCACGACAGCGTCGGCGAGGTCGTGCGTACATACTGCGACGTGCTGCTGGGCGCGAACGGCCCCGGGGGCTGGTAGAGCTGCGCGGCGACGATCTGCGTCGCCGACCCCGCCCCCTGGATCCAGACCACGGCCGCATCGCCGTCGACGTCGCCGGTGGTGAACAGGCCGAGCGCCGCGTCGGTGGGCCCCAGCGCCGGCGTCGAGAGCACGATCTCGGGGCCGAACCCCGAGCCGTTGTAGTAACGAGCCCGGATCTCCGGCACGCCAAGCGTTCCCGGATCGTGCTGCCACGTGACCAGGCCCGAGTACAGCCCGTCCATCCCCGCGGTCGCGTCCGGCGCGGACATGTTCTGCAGGCTGTCGACGCGTTGGCGGCCGACGCCGATGCCGTTGTTCTGAAGCTCGGTCGCCCACACCTGGTCGGAGACGTCGTGGGCGGCCAGCACGAGGCCGTTGCCATACTCGCTGTCAGCGACCTGCGGCTGGTCTGCGCCCTCGCTCCCCGGGGTGCTGAGGCCGTCCGGCTGCGTCACGCCGTCATCGACAGACCCGTGCAGACGGTTCATCAAGACGCGCTCCTGCGTCTGCGAGCCGTCGCTCAGCTGCTCGCGAAAGACGACGTTCGCGTACGAGGAGTCGCCGCCGGCGCCGACGCTCGGCTGGTCGGCGGTCACCTCGGTCCAGCCGCCGAGCGCCGGCGGGTCGGCCTGCTCGTCGACCACGCTCGGCGCCGTTGCCCACACGCGACGCGAGTAGATGTGGCCGTTTTCGCCCCAGACGACGATCGCGACCCCGTCGCCGGCCGCGGCAACCGCCGGCCGTCCGGCCCCCGTTCCGGCGTCGTCGCCGGCGACGTCGTTGAGGGGGGTCGGCTCGAGCGCCCAGGTTCCCTGGTCGTAGTACGCGGCGCGCACGTCGCTGCCGCCCGGGACGGCGGTCGCGAAGGCGAGATAGGCCTTGCCGAAGTTGGTGATCGAGATCGCGGGATTACTGGCCGCGCCGGACAGCTCGATCGCCGGCAGGAACGGCTGCGCCGAGCCGGCGCGGTCGACGACCCACAGGGAGCCGCCGTTGATGAACCCGATCAGCAGCACGCCGCCGTTCCCGGCCGCGATCACCGGCTGCGAGGAGGGGCCGGAGAACGCCGTGTCGATCTGCTCGGGCGGCTGGAAGCTCCCGCCGGCCAGCGGCGACGCAAACACGTGCGCCACGCCGGCGATGTCCTTGAGGTAGACGATCCCGCCGGTTCCGTCGCGCGCGATCGAGAGCCCGTCGAGCGCGACGATGTCCGGGCTGGGACCGTCGATCACGACGTTCGGCGCCAGGCCGGGGGCCTGCGGCTGGGCGGCGGCGGGCGCGGGGAGCATGACGAGCGCGACGACCGCCAGGGCGACGGCGGCCGTGGCCGTGGCCGTCCGGCAGGCGGGCGCCCGCAGCCATGCTGGCGCCCGCAGCCGTGCGAACCTGGGGCCCCTAGCCCCTGATGTGTCCTCCGGCCGGCAGGTCACTCCATCGTTAGAACCCGCTCGGGGGCAAGAGGTTGCGCAAAACGACGGCTTGGGCAGAGCCTGGCTGAGTTAGGCAACTATATGGCGTGTTTTGCAGCCAGGCTCACCACGCGACAACCGGACGGGGCAGTTCGGTCCTTT